>CALQBT020000296.1 GCA_943328885.2 Bordetella parapertussis
GGCCTCATCACCAACGCGCGCAAGACGCTGGACGCAGGCCGCATGACGGCGGCGATGGCGATCGGCTCGAAGCGGCTCTACGCCTTCCTAGACAGCAACCCAGTAACGCAGGTGCGCGCCTTCTCCTACGTGAACGACCCGCGCACCATCGCCCAGGGGCACAGGCCGGTCTCGATCAACGCGACGCTTCAGGTCGACCTGCAGGGCCAGTGCGCCTCGGAAGGCTTCGGTCCGCTGCACCATAGCGGCATCGGCGGGCAGTGGAACTTTCACTACGGCGCCGGCCTCGCCGACGACGGCAAGGGCATCATCGCCCTGCCCTCCACGGCCAAGGGTGGCACCGTGTCGCGCATCGTCGCCACGCATCCGGCCGGCACCGCGATCAGCGTGCCACGCAACGACATCCACTGGGTGGTCACCGAGCACGGCGCCGTCGACCTGCGCGGCAAGTCGCTCGACGACCGGGCCAAGCTCCTGATCTCGATCGCCGAACCGCGCTTCCGCGAAGAGTTGCTTCGCGCCGCCCGCCACGACCTCCGGGTGCTGCGATGAACGACGCGGCGCAGCAAATCCTCGGCCACGTCGTGCCCTGGCGAACCCTCGGCGACCTGCTCGCCGACAAGCACGCCTGCCACGGCGACGCCGCCTTCGCCGAGATCGCCGGCAAGCCCGTCACGTACCGCGAGCTCGACCTCGTCTCGCAGGCCGTCGCCACCAACCTGCTGGCTAGCGGCCTGGCGAAGGGCGACCGGGTCGCCACCTTCATGCTCAACGCACCGGAACAGCTCTACACCTGGTTCGGCTGCGCCCGGGCCGGGCTGGTCTGGGTGCCGCTCAATGCGGGGCTGGTCGGCGAAGACCTCGCCTATACGCTGCGCAACTCCGGCGCTCGCGTGCTAGTCGCCGACGAGGAGTGCGGCGCACGCTTCGCCGCGATCCGCGGCACGCTGCCACCGATCCGCCTGGTCGTGACCGACGAGACGCCGGCGATGCCGGGCGCCGAGCCGTTCGCGGCGCTGCGGGCCGCCGCCGACACTTCGGCCCTGCCGGCCACGCTCGGCGGCGACGCCGCCGTGATCCTCTACACCGGCGGCACCACCGGCCTGCCCAAGGGCGTGGTGCTCTCGCAATTCTCCTTCATCCTGGCCGGCCTGCGCTACGGCGAGGCCTTTGGCGTGCGCGCCGGCGAGCGCCACTTCTCGACCATGCCGCTGTTCCATGCCGGCGCGCTGCAGTGGGGAATCATGGGCCCGCTCGTCAACGACATGACGTCTGTGGTCGATCGCCGCTTCAGTGCCAGCAACTACCTGAACCGGCTGCACGAAACCAAGGCTGACGTGATCGACGCGTTCGGCGTGGTCGTATCCATGCTTTGCCGGCAGCCGCCGAGCGCGGCCGATCGGCAGCACCAGGTGCGGCTCTCGGTCGGTGCGGTGCACGGCCTCGCGCCCGAGATACCGCTCGAGTTCACGCGCCGTTTCGGCATCCCGCTGCTGCTGCTCTACGGCCTCACCGAGGGCGGCGGAGCGATGCTCACGACCAACCGCGACCGCCTCACTGGCTCGAACGGCAAGCCGCACGGCTGGGTGGAGATCCGCATCGCCGACGAGCACGGCCTTCCGGTGCCGCCCGGCACTGTGGGCGACGTGCTGCTGCGCCCCACCCAGCCCGACATGTTCATGCAGGGCTACTTCGCCGATGCGGAGAAATCGCTGGCGAGCTTTCGCGACTGCTGGCTGCAGACCGGCGACCTCGGCAAGCTCGAGGCGGACGGCAACTTCTGGTTCATTGGCCGCAAGTCGCATTGGCTGCGCCGCCGTGGCGAGAGCATCTCGGCGGTGGAGGTAGAGACCATCCTGCAGAAGTACCCCGGGGTGCACGAGGCCGCCGTGGTGCCGGCGGCCTCCGAATTCGGCGACGACGAGGTCAAGGCCTTCCTGGTGCCAAGCCCCGGCACCGCCCTCGACCCGACGCGGGTGGCCGAGTGGTGTGCCGCGCAGATGGCCGCCTTCAAGATCCCGCGCTACATCGAGTTCATTGACGCCCTGCCGCGCTCGACGGCGAAGATGGAGATAGACCGCGGCGAGTTGCGGCGTCGCTCCAACGAGCATGCCTGGGACCGGGGAAGCGGCCGATGACTGCCGCCAGGCCGGAGCCCAGCGCTGCGCGGCCCGCGGCGAGAGCACCATGATGATCCCCTATCTTGGAGGGGACGCGTTCCAGATAGGACGGCTGGGCGACAAATCCGGTGGATGGCGCCATGCGTCGACGGGTGGGTTCGGCTCCCATTCCCTGCCTAGGGCAAAGTCCGCTGCGCATGCGCTCGTTCGGCCTCGCGCCGCCCGTTTCCTTTCCGGCCTCGCACAATGATTGTCACCAACGCCGGCCACATTTACCACGGCAAGTCGAGCCTGGTCGCTGCGCTGACAACGCAACGCACCGATCGCCTGCTCGCCGAGCCGTGGCGCGTCATGACGATCGAGTCGGGCTTCACACTTGCCAAGCTAGGCGACGTTCGCGTGGTCGACTTCGTTGATCTGCCAGGCCACGACCGCTCCGTGCATCACATGCTGGTAGGCGCCACTGCAGCCGATGTGGCGCTGCTTGTTGTGGCGGCCGACGGCGGCCCGATGCCACAGACGCTCGATCACCTGAATGCAATGCGTGTTTTGCAGTCGCCAACGGTGCTACCCGTCGTCAACAAAGTCGACCGCTTCGATGCGACCCGCGAGTAATTGACAGATGCAGAGAATCCAGGAGGAAAAAATGGAAATGAAATGGTACCGACTTGCAGCCTGTGCGGCTGCGTTCATGGCCGGCTCTGCAATAGCCCAATCATGGCCCACCAAACCAATCCGACTGCTGATCCCGATCGCAGCCGGCGGCGCGACCGACCAACTGGCGCGCATGATGGCGTTGCGCCTGAGCAATGCGCTGGGCCAGCCCGTCGTCGCTGAGAACGTCACCGGCGCTTCTGGCTCGATCGCTCTGCAGCGACTGGCGGGTTCCGAGCCCGACGGCTACACGCTGGGTGCTACGGCCAGCAGCCTGCATACAATCGCGGCTCACACATCGAAACTGCCCTACGACCCGATCGCGAGTTTCACCCCCATCGGCACCTACGCGGCGTTCGAGTACATGATGGTGGTGGGTGCTACATCGCCGATCACGAGCTTGCCGGATCTGCTCGAACGCGCGCACAAGGCGCCCGGCAATATCTCGTTCGGCTCTTCCGGGGTAGGCACGGGGAACCACTTGGCCGGTGTGCTTCTAGGCCAACTCACGGGCGTCGAGTTCAACAGCATTCCCTATCGCGGCGGCAGCCCGGCCATGCTCGATGTGATCGCAGGCCGCACGACCTTCATCTTCGACGTGCTGGGCGGCTCGGTTCCGCTGATCGAGGGCGGAAGGGTCAAGCCAATTGCCAGCAGTGGCGTGAAGCGACATCCGCTGTTTCCCAATGTTCCTACTGTCGGCGAAACCGTTTCCGGTTACGAAGCAACGGGCTGGTTCGCGCTGATCGGCCCGGCGGGCTTGCCGCCTGAGGTGGTACGACGGCTCAGCACCGAAATCAACAAGCTGCAGGCTGCGCCTGATTATCGCGATCAACTGATCAAACTGGGCTACGATGCATTGCCGGGTACCCCCACCGATTTGGTGCAGCGCATGCGCACAGAAACGGCCAAGTGGGGACCGATCGTGAAAAGCCTGCCCTGTTCGTTGCTCCCAGAACGCTGCGCCCCAGGAGAGCGTCGCTAAGGTCAAGCGCAATTGGAGGCGAGTTAGCCACCTGCCTATCATCATTCTGTTGTGTCGCGTTTTCGCGTAGAGGGAAGGAAAGCCTGATGAACCAAGCTGAGGGAGTGTTTGCTGGACTGCGTGTCCTGGACGTGGGCAGCTTCGTCGCTGCACCGGCGGCCGCGACAGTCCTTTCCGACTTCGGGGCGCAGGTTATCAAGATCGAACCCCCGAACGGCGGCGATCCGTATCGAACGCTGGCCGCCCAGCCTGGCTTTCCCGAAAGCGAACACGACTATTGCTGGACGCTGGATTCGCGCAACAAACGAAGCCTCGCGCTGGACCTGGGCAATCCGGATGGCCGTCGCGTGCTACATCGTCTCGTAAGCGAGACGGACATTTTTGTGACCAACATGCCGCTCAGGGTGCGCGAGCGGCTCGGCATTGCCTACGAAACGTTGGCCGTGCTGAACGAGCGCCTCA
>CALQBT020000297.1 GCA_943328885.2 Bordetella parapertussis
ACGGCCAACAAGCTCTCAAAGACACGGTCAACTGGGCCTGCGGATGCGTGATGTGATCTGGGCCGGATAGATTGGGTTGATTTATTCGGTAAAGTCGGAAAAATTCCTTTCGTAACGGGTCAAGCATTTTTGGCTTGCTCCCTGACGGGGATCGGTTGAGTCGGGCGCTGGCCCGAGAAAGACTCCGACGATGAGCGACCCTGACGCGGGCTTGAGACATTCGCCGCAGGCGCCTGACACCGGGCCGGCTTGGCCGGCTGCAGTGGGCGCCGCGGCCGAAGACCGCGCCCGCAGGCTGCTGCACGAACTGCAGGTCCATCAGGAGGAGCTGGCGCAGCAGAACGAATCGCTGCAGGAGACGCAAGACGAACTTGCCCACAGCCTGCAACGCTATGTCGATCTGTACGAGACCGCACCCGTGGGGATGCTGACCTTGGACCGCCAGGCCAGGGTGCTGGAGGCCAACTGCTGCAGCCGAGAGATGCTGGGGTTGGACGCGCTGATAGACAGCAAGATGATGGTCTATTTGAACGCTGAAAGTCAGGGGCTTTTGTGGCGTGCGATGGCCGTGACCGGGGCAACGCCGGCAAGCCCAGACACCAGCCTCGTGCTGAGCTCCCGCGACGGGCAAAGAAGCTTTGACGTCGTGATCGGCGCCTGTGCTGCGGGTAGTGACAACGTGGCGCTGGTGCTGACCGACATCAGCGCCCGTGTGCGCGCCGAGGCCAAGCTGGCGCGCACCCGCGAGATTCTCGATTTGACGAACCAAGCTGCCCGCATTGGCCACTGGAGCTTTGACCTCGAACTGCAGCGCTGGACTTGGTCGAGCGTGGCGCAGGAGATCCTGCCGATTCCTTCCGACTGGGCCGGGGATTACGAAGCCAATCTCGTGTTCATCAAGGCGGGTGACAGCCGTGAGCGCCTGCGCGCGGCTTTCGCTGCGGCGCTGCGTCGCGGCGAGCCCTTCGACATCGACGTGCAGATTCTCAAAGCCGATGGCAGCGAGCGCTGGGTTCGCGCGTTCGGCAGGGTCGACAGCGTCCAGGGGCGCGTGCGGCGGCTGTACGGCACGCTGCAAGACATCGAAGAGCGGGTTCAGGCCGAGCGCGCACGCGTCGAGCGCGCCGAGTCGGCCAACCGTGGCAAGTTGGCATTTCTGGCCAACGTCAGCCACGAGCTGCGAACCCCGTTGAGCGCGGTGCTGGGGTTTTTGGAGCTGCTGGCGCGCGACGAGGCGGTCCAAGGCTCGGAGACGGCCTCGCAGCAGCTCGGGCATATCGTCGGCGCCAGCAAGCACTTGCTGGCGTTGGTCGACAACGTGCTCGACCTGGCGCGGGTCGAGGCCGGCGAGCTGAAGCTGCTGCTCGAGCCGGTCGCGATCGAGCCGCTGCTGGCCGAGTGCCTGATGTTTATCTCGCGACTTGCCGAAGGTCGGCGGATCAGCCTGCCGCGCAGCGATGCGGCGGTGGGGCTGTGCGCGCTGGCCGACTTCACCCGCCTTCGCCAAGTGCTGCTCAACCTGCTGAGCAATGCGGTGAAGTACAACCGGGAGGGAGGTTCGATCGCCGTGGAGCTGACGTGCCACGGTGCGGAATTGTCGATCGCGATCAGCGACACCGGCGCGGGATTGTTGCCCGAGCAAGTCGCTGCGCTGTTCCAACCGTTCAACCGCTTGGGCGCAGAAGGCAGCCTGATCGAAGGCACCGGGCTCGGACTGGTGATCACCCGGCAGTTGGTCGAGGCAATGGGTGGACGCTTGGCGGCGCGAAGCACTGCCGGCCAAGGATCGGTGTTCACGGTCTGCTTGCCGGTCGCCGCAGGCGTTGCCGTGCCGGTGGTCGCCGAAGTCGTCGCGGTCGAGACGAGCCAGCGCGCTGCGCTGATGCTGCCGTTGCTGCGCGTGCTCTATGTCGAGGACAACCGGGTGCTGGCCGAGATGATGCGCCAGTTTTTCCGCCGAATCGATGGCGTCGAGCTCGAAATCGCCGGCGATGGCGAGGCCGGTATTCAAGCCGTTCGCCTGCGGCGTCCCGATCTGCTGCTGCTCGACATCAACATGCCACGACTCAACGGTTTCGAGGTGCTCGCGTTGGTTCGCGCCGACCCGGACCTGGCGTCTGTTCGTTGTGTGGCGGTGTCGGCCATCGCGATGGACGGCGATGTCGAGCGCGCACTGACGGCCGGTTTTTTCGACTACGTCACCAAGCCGTTTTCAATGGGCAGGATTCGGCAACTGGTCGACAAGCTGCGGGATTGACTGGGCATGGCTGCCCCGAAGCTCGGGCAGCAACGCTTCTTTGCACCGCCGCAACGGCTGCGACAAGCGCTCTGGCTCCAATCTGCTGGGACGGGGGGTAAATTCATGCCCGTCGCGTTCTTCCAAAGCTCACCATGAAATCACTTCACGTTCTGATCGCCTCGCTGGCCTTGCTGGCGGGTCTGAACAGTGCTTCACTGGCCCAGGAGCGGCACGACCGCGACGGCCGGCGCGGCCACCCGCTGGTGCTCGACCAGCGCCACCATCTCGACCACTACTACCCGCCGCGCGGCTACCTGGCCCCGGGCTTGCCGGGCGGCAGCCTGAGCATCACGTTTGGCGGTCGAGACAATTACTTCTTTCACGGCGGGGTCTGGTTCCGGCCCCAAGGCGGGCGCTTCCTGGTTGTGCTGCCGCCGGTCGGCATCACCGCGCCGGTGCTGCCGCCGGCCTATGCCACGCTGTGGATCGGTGGCGCGCCGTACTACTACGCCAACGGGGTGTATTACGCGGCGGTGCCGGGCCAGGGCTATGCGGTGGTCGCGCCGCCGCAAGGCGTCGAGGCTGCGCAGCCCGTGCCAGCGCCGCTCGCGCCCAAACCGCTGCCCGCGCCCATCGTCTACCCGCGCAACGGTCAGGGCGCGGCCCAGACCGAGACCGATCAGCAGGAGTGCAACCGCTGGGCCACGACCCAGGCTGGCGCGATGGCCGACGCCTCGGTGTTCCAGCGCGCCGTCGCTGCCTGCCTGGACGGCCGCGGCTACACGGTGCGCTGACCCGGCGCGCGCCGCTGGCGCCGGCGCGTGAGCGCCAGCATCGCCGGGCTGGGTGCCGATATGCAAGCGCGTGCATATCGCGCGCAGCGACAGCAACAGTGAGAATCGCGTCGGTCCCGGAACCGGCGCACCGTCCGGCGGGCAGATCGATGGACGCTTTCTCGCACAGCCTCGGCCTCGCGCTGCAACTCATCACCCAGGCCGATGCCACGCTGTGGCGCATCGTCGGCCTGTCGCTGCGCGTCTCGACCACGGCATGCGCGCTAGGTGCTGTCTTCGGGCTGCTGCTGGGCGCTTGGTTGGCGGTGGCGCGCTTCCCCGGCCATTCGCTGCTGGTGGGTTTGCTCAACACCTTGCTCGCGCTGCCCTCGGTGGTGGTCGGGCTGATCGTCTACCTGCTGCTGTCGCGCAGCGGCCCGCTGGGCGCGCTGGGCATCCTGTTCACGCCGACCGCGATGGTCATCGCCCAGAGCATCCTGGTCGTGCCTTTGATCGCCGCGCTGTCGCGCCAGTTGGTCGCTGACGCCTTGCGCGACGGTGGCGACGAGTTGCAGGCGATGGGTGCGGGCCGCTTGCTGTCGGCCGTGCTGCTGCTGGCGCACGAACGGCTGGCGGTGGCCACCGTGCTGCTGACCGCTTTTGGCCGCGCGGTGGCCGAGGTCGGCGCGGTGATGGTCGTGGGCGGCAACATCGATGGCGTCACCCGGGTGATGACCACCGCGATCGCGCTCGAGACGAGCAAGGGTGACCTGCCGCTGGCGCTGGCGCTGGGGCTGCTGCTGCTGGCGGTGGTCGCGGCGGTCAACCTGGTGCTGGGGCTGACGCGACGCCGTGGTGGCGCGCTGGCTGGCCTAGCGGGGGCGCAGTGAGCGCTGCGCTGATCGGCCTCCAACAAGCCACGGTGCGTTTTGGCGAGTTGCTGGCGTTGCAGCCGATCAGCCTGCAGATCCAGCGCGGCGACCGCATCGCGCTGGTCGGTGCCAACGGCTCGGGCAAGACCACGTTGCTGCGCTTGCTCAACGGCTTGCAGCGGCCCAGCGAAGGGCAGCGGGTGCTGCATGCCGATGCGGCCGACGGTCGTCGGCCGGTCACGGCGATGCTGTTCCAGCGCCCGTTCCTGTTGCACTTCAGCGTCAGGCGCAACCTGCAGCTCGCGCTCTGGCTGGCCGACGTGCCGGCCGATG
>CALQBT020000298.1 GCA_943328885.2 Bordetella parapertussis
CGAACAGGCCGCAACGCTGGGCCAGGTCACAGCGACCATGACGATGCTGGCCGAGGTCACGCTGGAGATCGCGCTCGCCACGGCCCGTGCTGATGAGGACGCGCGCTGCGGACCGCCGCTGGGCGCCAAGGGCCAGGCTATCGATTTCTGGATCATCGGCATGGGCAAGCTCGGGGCGCGCGAGCTCAACGTCTCATCGGACATCGACCTGATCTATGTCTACGAGGAAGAAGGCCAGACCGCCGGGGCGCGGCAAGGTGGCGCCAGGCACGAGGTCAGTGCGCATGAGTATTTCGGTGCCGTTGCCAAGCGGCTGTACGCGCTGATCGGTGAGACCACCGACGACGGCTTCGTGTTTCGGGTCGATCTGGCGCTGCGCCCCAATGGCAACTCGGGTCCGCCGGTGGTCAGCCTGGCGATGTTGGAAGAGTATTTCCTGGTCCAGGGTCGAGAGTGGGAGCGCTTTGCCTGGCTCAAGAGCCGGGTGGTCGCGCCGAGCGCCTCGGTGGCGGCGGGCCGGGCGCTGCCGCTGCGCGCACTGGTCACGGCTTTTGTCTACCGGCGCTATCTCGACTACGGCATCTTCGAGGGATTGCGCCAGCTGCACCGCAAGATCCGTGAAGAGGCGCAACGCCGTGCCGCGGGTCGACCCGAGCGCGCCAACGACGTCAAGCTGTCGCGCGGCGGCATCCGCGAGATCGAGTTCATCGTCCAACTGCTGCTGGTGGTGCGCGGCGGGCAGTTTCCCGAGATACGCACCCGCTCCACGCTCACCAGCCTGCAGCGTCTGGCCGGGCACGGCCTGATGAAGCCTGAGACCGCCGCCAAGCTCGCCGAGGCCTATGTCTTCCTGCGCCAAGTCGAGCACCGTATCCAGTACCTCGACGACCAGCAGACCCATTTGCTGCCCACCGTCGATGCCGATCTGGCCTGGATTGCCCGATCGATGGACCTGCATTGCCGAACATCGGCCTGCGAGTTGCTCGACCGGCTGGGCGAGATCCGCGAACTGGTGGCCACCGAGTTCGATGCGCTGCTGCACGACGGCCAGACGCCGGCGGCCGGCGGGCGCCATGGCTGCAAGCAATGCGGCACAGCAGCGCTGGCGATCGACAGCGACGAGCTGCTCGACAAGTTGCCAACCGAGTTGGCCCAGCGGGTGCGGACCTGGCGCGCCCATCCCAGGGTGCAGAACCTGCGCGACGAGGCCAAGCTGCGGCTGGGCAGGCTGGTCGAGCGCGCGGCCGCTTGTGTCGCCGACGATGGCTGCACCGAGGCTGCTGCGCTGCGTTTCATCGACTGGCTCGAACCGCTGCTGCGCCGCGACAACTACATCGCGTTGCTGGTCGAGCGACCCGAAGTGATGCGCAGGCTGCTGCGCCTGCTGGGCCTGGCGCGCTGGCCGATGCAGTACCTGATGCGCCACCCTGGCGTGATCGACGAACTGGCCGACCCCAGGCTGTTGGGCGAGCGCTTCGACGCCGCCGAGTACACCAGCAACCTCGACGCGCGCCACCGCGCCTGGCAGCGCTCCGGCGAGGATGACGAGGGCTCGCTGCTCGACACGCTGCGCCATGCCCACCATGCGGAGGTCTTCCGCACCCTGGTGCGCGACGTCGAGGGCTTGGTCACGGTCGAGCAAGTGGCCGACGATCTGTCAGCGCTGGCTGACGCAACGCTCGACTGCACACTGCGCTGGGCCTGGCCGCGGCTGCGCCAGCAGCATCGCGAGCAACCGCAGTTCGCCGTCATTGCCTATGGCAAGCTCGGCGGCAAGGAGCTGGGCTACGGCAGCGACCTCGACCTGGTCTTCCTGTACGACGATGCCGACGAGCCCGACGCTGACCGGGCGCAGGAGGTCTACGGCCACTTCGTGCGCAAACTCATCACCTGGCTGACGCTGCGCACCGCGGCCGGCGAACTGTTCGACATCGACACCGCACTGCGACCCAACGGCAACTCGGGCCTGCTGGTGACCTCGATCGCCGCCTTCGAGCGCTACCAGGTCGGTCGCGGCAGCAACACCGCCTGGACCTGGGAGCACCAAGCACTGACCCGGGCCCGTTTTTGCGCAGGCTCGGCCGCGCTAGGCCTGCGCTTCGACGCGGTGCGGCGCCAGGTGCTGGCCGCGCCGCGCGATGCCGCGGCCTTGAGGCGCGAGGTGCTCGAGATGCGCGACAAGGTGCGCGCGGCGCGACCGGTCAAACCCGGCCTGTACGACGTCAAGCACAGCCCGGGCGGCATGATGGACGCTGAATTCACGGTGCAGGCGCTGGTGCTGACCGAAGCGGCCTGCCATCCGGCGCTGCTCGACAACGCCGGCAACATCGCGCTGCTGCAGCGCGCCGAGTCCCAAGGCCTGCTGCCGGCCGGTGTCGGCGAGGCTGCCGCCGCTGCCTACCGGGAACTGCGCCGAGCCCAGCACGGCGCCAGACTCGACGAACGACCGACCCAATTCGACCCCGAGGCGCTGGCCGCCGAGCGAGCTGCCGTGTTGGCCTTGTGGCAAACGGTTTTCGGTTGAGCGTGGCAAGGCTTCGCGTCAGGCCCGAGCTGGCCTGGTGGGGCGTGAGCGCACTGGCCGCCGGTGGCGCGCTGGCGGCGCAGGCGCTGGACCCGGCAGCACTGCGCTGGCAGCCCGAGCTCGCGCTGCCCGAGCCCTGGCGCTGCATCAGCGCGGCCTGGGTGCACTGGAGCGGGCTGCACCTGGCGGCCAACCTGGTCGGCACCGCGCTGGTCGCAGCGCTGGGCTCAGTCGCAGGCTGCGGCCAGCGCGCCGCGCTGGCCTGGGCGCTGGCCTGGCCGATCACCCATGTTGCACTGCTGCTGCAACCCGAGCTGATGGCCTACGGTGGCTTGTCAGGACTGCTGCATGCGGGCGTCGCGGTGGCCGGCTGGCAACTGCTGCGCGGCGAACTCGGCCAGCGCCAGGTCGTAGGCGCTGCGCTGCTGGCCGGGCTGGTGCTCAAGCTGCTGCTCGAAGCACCTTGGCAAGGGCCGCTGCGAACCGTCGCTGGCTGGGACATCGCGATCGCCCCCATGGCGCACGCCAGCGGCAGCGCAGCCGGCTTGCTGTGCGCGCTGGCCTGCGGCGTCGGCAAGCCGGCGCGCAACGCCGCCGGTGGTTAGCATCACCACCATGACTGAACGAAGAACAAGCCTCGACGGCGTGGCCATCGCCAGCTTGCTGCTGTGCTGCGCGCTCTGGGGTCTGAACCATGTCGCGACCAAACTCACCTTGCACGACGTGCCCCCGCTGATCCAGGCGGGGGTGCGATCGCTGGGCGCAGCACTGCTGGTCGCGCTGTGGGCCCGCTGGCGTGGGCTGTCGCTGTCAGCGCGCAACGGCACGCTGGGCGCAGGCTTGCTGGCCGGGGCGCTGTTCGGACTCGAGTTCGCCTGCATCTTCATCGGCCTGCAGTTCACCACCGCGTCGCGCATGGTCGTGTTCGTCTACGCAGCCCCCTTCGTCGTGGCGCTGGGGATGCCGCTGGTGGCCAGGACCGAACGGCCCAGCGCGGTGCAGCTGCTGGGCCTGGCAGCGGCGCTGTGCGGTGTGACCTGGGCCTTTGCCGAAGGGCTCACCGGCGGCGGCGACCGCCAGTGGCTGGGCGATGCGCTGGGCATCGCGGCAGCGCTGCTGTGGGGCGGCACCACGCTGGTCATCCGCGGCAGCCGCTTGGCAGGTGCATCACCCGAACAGACCTTGTTCTACCAGCTCGGCGTGTCGGGCCTGCTGCTGGTGGCGGCCTCGCTGGCCTTGGGCGAGGTCTGGCCTGCGCCAAGCTCTCTGGGCGCACAACCGCTGCTGCTGATGGCTTTCCAGACCGTGATCGTCACGTTCATCAGCTACTTGCTGTGGTTCTGGCTGGTGCGTCACTACCCCGCGACCCAGGTCTCGTCGTTCACGATGCTGACGCCGTTGTTCGGCTTGCTCGCCGGCGTGCTGCTGCTCGGCGAGCCCTTGACGCTGCGGCTGGCCGTGGCCTGCGCCGCGGTGGTGGCGGGCATCGCGCTGGTCAACCGACCGCAGCGCTGAGGCGCTGTCACTTGGGCGTCCGGCCCGCGCTTGCTCGCTGGCCTAGACTCATCCCGGTCAACCCACTTAAGGAGTCCTCCCATGATCACGCTCTGCGGCTTCAGCGTTTCGAACTACTACAACAAGGTCAAGCTGGCCTTGCTGGAAAAAGGCATTCCGTTCAAGGAGGAGCTGGTGA
>CALQBT020000299.1 GCA_943328885.2 Bordetella parapertussis
CGAATCGCTGCCGCTGCGCGACGCGTTCGCTGTGCTGTTCTTCGTCTCCGTGGGCATGCTGTTCGAGCCCCAGGTGCTGTGGCGCGAACCGCTCAAACTGCTGGTGGTCACCGCCATCATCATGTTCGGCAACGCACTGTGCGCGGCCGTGGTCATGCGCATGTCGGGCCGATCGATAGCCTCGGCCTTGCTGGTGGGTGTCACGCTGGGCCAGATCGGCGAGTTCAGCTTCATCCTCGCGAGCCTGGCGGTGTCGCTCAAGCTGCTGCCGCCGGCCGGCCAGAGCCTGGTGCTGGCCGGCGCGATCGTCTCGATCGCCGGCAACACCTTGCTGTTCGCCGCCTTGGCGCCCTTGACCCGGTGGCTCAGCCCGGCGCCCGCGCAAACCCCGGCCGGGCAACAAGCGGCGCCCGAGGACGCGCTGACCCAATTGCCCGAGTTGCCGACGCTGCCAGCGGGCGCCGCTGACCCGCCTGACCCGCTACAGCAGCACATCGTCATCGCGGGCTGGGGCAAGGTTGGCCGCCGCGTGTCCGAGCAACTCAGCGCACAAGGCCTGAACCCGGTGATCCTCGAGCACGACCGCGCGCTGGTCATGGCCGCGCGCCAGCAAGGCCTGCTCGCCGTGGCGGGCGACACCTCACTGGCCTCGGCGCTCGCAACGATCAAGCTTGAGCAAGCCGCCACGCTGGCCATCACCTTTCAGGACCCCGCGCACACCCGCAGTTTGGTGCAACTGGCGCGCAGCCTCAACCCGGGCATCGCCATCCTGATGCTGGCGCAAGACGAAGAAGAGGCCGACCTGCTGTTGAAAGAGGAACTGGGCAGTGTGTTTTGGGCCGAGAGCGAGCTTGCACGCAGCATGACGGCGCACATCGCGCTCAAGCGCGGGCAGCCTGCCTGAGGACGGTTGCAGCGCCAACCAAGCGATCGCGCCTCGGCAGTGGATGCACAAAGACCTCAGATCCCGACCCGTCAAGACCAGCCCCGTTCATTCCTTCAGGAGAAACACCGTTGACGCATCCCATAGACAAACTTCTCATCGGACTGGCTGACCAACTCGGCACAGGGCCGCTGCAATTAGACGATGACGGCGCCACCATACTGGTCTTTGACGGCATCGAGGTGATTCTCGCGCGCGAGGTCGACCATCTGCTGCTCTTTGCCAGGCTCGGCGAAGCGCCCGATGACAACATCGAATTCGTCGAAGCACTGCTGGCGGCCAACCTGTTCTGGCGCGAAACCGGCGGTGCAACGCTGTCGCTGGAACCGCATTCACGTGTGATCCTGCTGGCCACCCGATGGGCCGCAGCAGAGCTTGAATCCGTCGACCATCTCGAATTGCAAGTCGAGACCTTTGCGCTGACTGCGCAGGCTTGGCAACAGACCGTCCATCGTCTGCGTGATGAAACAGGACAAGCCGCACAAGACCCGCAGCTTCCGGCTTACGCGAATCTAGCCTGAGGATCCTTGACATCATGAAGATTCAACTGCCTACACAAGCGATCAACAGCGGTGACCGCTTGCACCTGAGCAAGAAGGTTGAAGACGGCGAGACAACTTTCGTGCTGCGCAAACCCACCCGTGGAGAGAACTTCGGGCGTGGCGCTGTCAACCTCTTGTCGCATATCCTGTGCGTGATTCCAGGGGTCAAGTACACCAAGAACTGGGCCAATCCAAGAGAGTGGCGCGACTTCCGCAATGCCCTCATCGCAACCCACGCTGGCAGCGATCAACAGATGAGCGACAAAATCGACACGGCGCTGTCGACCTACAGCAGCCACAAGCGGCTGACCTTGGCCAAGGTGGCCAATATCTTAGCCGATGTCGAGCGGGCCCAGGGTGGTCAGCCGTTGAAACTCCGGGCCGTCGATCGGCTGAATGCCAGCCAGGGCGCCGGATTACGCGCCATCAACTCGCTGCGCGTTGCCTGCAAAGGACTCAATAGCGAGGGGCGAGACTTGCTCAATCGGGCCGATTCGCATACTCAGGGCGCTCATATCAAAATGGTCTTGCGTCCGGGCAAGACCATGGGGAGCGGCACGATCCAAACGGGTCAGGAGGCCATCAAGGCCTACGCCGACAAGAAAGCAGACACGCTCTTCGAGCATGCCGGTGGCATTGGGCAGCGCCGCTACGCACTCAACGAGAACCTTGCCCAGGTGCTTAACAGCTGCCGGCCCGAGATCAATCGCCTGAAGGCGGCAGCTCAGGAAAAAAGTGCAAGAGCCATACTTTCGATCCCCTTGGGTCTTTATCCACCCTCAGGATTGAAAGGCAAACTATTTCACCCCGAGGCTCATTCGGTCGCACTGCTGGTCGATTTCACCGACCGGAAGATGATTTTCCTTGACTCAAAAGGGCATTCGCTCGAAACAGCGCGGAGCCATTACCCTGACAGTGGCGACATGCGGGCGGCCCTGGCCGGCTTCGGCCATCAACTCTTCGGTGCAGACTGGGAAGAGGACACGGGAATCCTGCAACTCACGCAAGCCAAGCAGCAAGGCGCCAACGATTGCGGTGCCTTCACGCACAACTTCACCAAACGCTTGGTTGACGGCGAATCGGCGGGCGATATCGAAAGAGATTTCAGCGCCAGCAACCGCTGGCAACTGCGCAACGACATGGCGAAGGACATCCTGACCCACCTGCCTGTCAAGGAGCTGGCGCAAACCGCTGCAGAACCTCACTCCAGGACATCATCGCGGCCGGTCATCGCGTCGGCGGATGAATGGCTCAACGACACCAATCTTGACTGAATTGACGAGCAAATTGATGACTGGGTACCCGCCGCCCGCAACAAAGAGTCCTGCAGCCTAGCGGCACGCAAGGCGTCAGAGTCAAGACCTCTTTCAGGTACGCCAGGCGCCGGTGCTGCGTCAATTCAGCAACATGCCGGGCGACGCTGGTATCGCGCCGCTGACCTTGTGCATCGCCATCAGCACCGACAAGAAATCGATAACCTTTGCAGAGTGGCCATTGTCCTCGAGCGGAATATAGAAGTGCTCGCCGAAATGCTCGGCTGCAGCGATCACTTTGACACCGGCAGCCGGCACGCCACGGCGCACCACGAGGATCGCTTGATCGGCCACCGCACCTGCCTGACCCTGCGGCGCGCGCAGCGTGGCAAGCCATGGCGCGTTGGCCCGGGTCTGCATCCGCGCGATGTAGCCGAGGTAGCGAAACACCTCTTTGCTAGCTCTGACATTGAGCGACAAAAAATCTCTCGACCCAGCCACCTGCAGCAAACTGCTCGGTCCAGAGACCGCCGTCACAGCCGATTGGCGCTTGTCTTTGCACCGGATATCTTCTCCGAAACGCGCCAAGGTTTGATGCTCAGCGGGCCTAGGCTCTAGGCAAAAGCGGGTCGATTTATTGGAGCGCACCAACTGATACTGAGTGTCGCTGCGCCCCACCGGTCGCATCCTGGTGTCATCGCTGATCGCGCCCAGGCTTTTCTCCAGCACCGCGATCGCCTCAGCCTTGTTCATGACCGGCCCGAACGGCACCGATTCATCGCGAAGCTCGGTGCGCAAACCCGCATCGAGCAACCCAGCCAACTGGGACTGGAAGCGCCCGAACGCGGCATCGTCGACGGCGTTGTCAAACCGCTGCTCGCCCGCAGCCGAGGAATGGATGCGGATGTCAGACAGCAGCAGAGAGAACGTCAGCTGCGCAGCGATCTCGTTGGACGACGCAAAAACATTGAAGCGGTCCAGGCTGAGGTCGGCCATGAAGGATCGCATGAACTTGTCGTTGTCCAACGATGCCAAGGTGAAGTCAAAGCCACGGCTCGAAACCAGGCCATCGGCCAGCACCGGGTTGCCCGCAGCGCGCAGCGCCACCCCGCCCACCGACAGCGTGTTCTGCAAGCTGCCTCGACCAATCAAGGTGGGAATGACCGTGAAGTTCAGCGGCAGGTCATTCGAGGCGCGCAAGATGTTGAGCAACAAATCGTCGCGCTGGTGCTGGTCGATCGCCTTGGAGTAAGCCTCGGCCAGGCTGCCGACACTCGGCGAGAATGAGCCACAGCCCGAGGCCAGCGCCGCAGCGAAGATGGCGACGAAGAGAACGATATTTTTCATGATTTGTTTCATTTGTTTCAGTGGCTGGCCATCAATCCTTGCCGCCAACCCGGCTGACTGCCCAGAGGGTGACCAAGACCATCAACGGAAACACACTGTTGGCCCATTGCAACTCGTGCAAAGGCAGGC
>CALQBT020000300.1 GCA_943328885.2 Bordetella parapertussis
TCGGCAGACAACATGGCGGCGTGGATGCTGGCGGGCTCGCTGCAAGACCGGCTGGGCGACCGCAAGGCCTCGGCTGATTCGATGCGGCGCGTGGTGCGCTCGCCGCAGTCCAAACCCGAGCAAGTGCTGCGCGCGGCGAACTTGCTGGTGCGCTTTGGCGAGCAGCAAGAAGCGCTGGACAGCGCCAAGGCGGCCTACGACAAACTCGATCAGCCCGTGCGCCTGGCGTCTGCGCTGCTGTACATCGCCAAGCTCACGGCCGACTGGGAGCGGGTGGACGCGCTGACGGCGCAGATGCGCGAAGCCTACGCGCAAGGGCGCTGGAACGAAGTGGCCGAGTCTCCGCGCACGCACCTGCTGTGGTGCGGCGACGAGGTGAGCAATATTGAAGTGTTCAAGCACTGGTCAGCGCGCTCGATCGCGCTGCCGGGCGAGGCTGGCGCCGCCAAAGCGCCGGTGCCCGCGCCGGTGGAAGGACGCCGGCTGCGCATAGGCTACCTGAGCAGCGACTTTCGGGACCACCCGACCTCGCGGCTGATCAACGGGCTGCTGCGCCACCACGACCGCAGCAAGTTCGAGCTCTTCATGTACTGCAGCAGCTGGGACGACAACTCGGCGATGCGCCGGCAGATCGAATCGCACTTTGATCACCAGCACGCGGTGGCCAAGCTCAGCGACGAAGCCGCAGCTGCGCTGATCCGCTCGCACGGCATTGACGTGCTGGTCGAGCTCAACGGGCCGACCCGTGCGCACCGCATGGGCATCCTGGCGTACCGGCCCGCGCCGGTGCAGATCGACTACCTGGGCTGGCCCGGCAGCGTGGGCGGGCGGGTGGTTGACTACGTGGTGGGCGACGGCTACACGGTGCCGCAGGGGGCCGAAGCGCTGTACCCGGAAAAAGTGATCCGGCTGAGCCGGACCTACCAGGTCAACGACTTTGCGGCCCGAAAGCTGCCGCCCAAGCCCAGCCGCAAACAAGTGGGGCTGCCCGAGGGCGAGGCCTTGGTGCTGGGCATGTTCAACGCCATCAACAAGGTGGACGCGGCGGTGTGGGGCGTCTGGATGAAGATCCTGCAAGCGGTGCCCAACAGCGTGCTGTGGTTGCTGGACCCGGGCCCGGTGGCGAGGCAGTTCATTGCGCGGGCGACTGCGGCCCAAGGCGTGGACGTCAAGCGCATCGTGATCGCGCCGCGCTTGAGCGAAGACGCGCACCTGGCGCGCATGCAGTGCTGCGACCTGATGCTGGACCCGTGGCCCTACGGCGGGCACACCTCGACCAGCGACGCGCTGTTCTCGGGGGTGCCGGTGATCGCGCTGCAAGGCACTAACTTTGCCAGCCGGGTGAGCGGCGGCTTGCTGCATGCAGCCGGTATGGGGGTGCTGGTGCAGCCCGACACGGACAGCTACGTGAGCAAGGCCATCGAGTTGCTGCGCACCCCGGCCATGCTGGCCAAGGCCAAACGTTTTGTGGCCGAGATGGTCCCAGCCTCGGCCCTGTTCGACGCGCAGTCCAAGACGCGGCAGATGGAAATGGCCTTTCGCGTGTCCACCGACCGGGCGGCGCGCGGATTGCCGGCGATGCACATGGGCGATGAGCGCGAAGTCCCCAAGCCGCAGATTCCGCAGATTTCTCAACAGGACCCTAACCCGGCCATCGCGGCGGCGTTGAGTGCACCGGCCAATGCTCTTCCCGTCGACCGGAGTCGCTACAAGGTAGCCGTGGTGACGCCTTATTTCCGGATCGAGCCAGACAAGCTGCGTCGCTGTTGCGAATCTGTTCAGAGGCAGACGTTCAAGTGCGACCATATCCTCGTTGCCGACGGTGAGCCGCAGGAACTGCCCGCTGGACATGACGCGATTCACATCGTCTTGCCGGCCAACGTCGGCAACAGCGGAGCGACGCCGCGGGGCTTTGGCGGTCAATACGCATTCGCGCAAGGTTATGACGCTGTGGCCTTTCTTGATGCCGATAACTGGTATGACCCGGATCACATCGAGCGGGCCGTGCAGGCTCTGGAAGCCAACAAGCTGGATGTCGTCTTTGCAAGGCGGCACGTGATTTTTCCGGACGGAGAGGTCCTGCAAGTTGAGGACCCGCAGGACGATGCGGGCCTGCATGTCGACACGAATTGCTACATTTTTTCCAGGCGCGCGGCTTTTTTGATGGGTGTCTGGGCCATGTGGCCAAAGGAGTTTGGTACGGGAGAAGATCGGGCCATGAAAGAGGTGATCAGCCGTAGAAAGCTGCGCACGGTCTGGCTGGGTTCCAAAACCGTCTGGTACGAGACCAATTGGCGAATTCACTATTCGCTGGCCAAAAAAACGCCTGTCGCAGCGCTTCGCGCACCGACGCGGTCGATCAAAACAAGTTGGTCCGCCAGTGATTTTTACGCCGTTACCGGACTATCTCTGTAAAACAGCCGATTGCGCGAAAGACAGCATCACTTTATGAGCGCTACAAGAGTATTGGTCACCGGCGGCGCCGGTTTTTTAGGAAGTCACCTTTGCGACCGGCTGATTCAGTCGGGTGCAGACGTGCTCTGCCTGGACAATTTTTACACCGGCAGCAAGCAAAACGTGGCGCATCTGCTGGGTCGCCCTAACTTCGAGTTGATGCGCCACGACGTCACCTTTCCGCTGTACGTGGAGGTCGATCGCATCTTCAACCTGGCCTGTCCGGCCAGCCCCATCCATTACCAGCGTGATCCGGTGCAAACCACCAAGACCAGCGTGCATGGGGCGATCAACATGCTGGGTCTTGCCAAGCGCGTGAAGGCGCGGATTTTGCAGGCCAGCACCAGCGAGGTCTATGGCGACCCCGAGGTCCATCCCCAGCCTGAAAGCTATTGGGGCCGCGTCAACACCACCGGCCCGCGCGCCTGCTATGACGAAGGCAAGCGCTGCGCCGAGACGCTTTTCTTTGATTACTGGCGCCAGCACCAGTTGCAGATCAAGGTGGTGCGCATCTTCAACACCTACGGCCCGCGCATGCACCCCAATGACGGGCGTGTGGTGAGCAATTTCATAGTGCAGGCGCTCAAGGGCGAGCCCATCACCATTTACGGCACCGGCAGCCAGACCCGTTCCTTTTGCTATGTGGACGACTTGATCGAAGCGATGTTGCGCATGATGGACACGCACGCGGACTTCGTCGGGCCGGTCAACATCGGTAACCCGGGTGAGTTCACCATGCTGGAGCTGGCCGAGCTGACCTTGAAGCTCACTGGCTCACGCTCCCGGCTCGTCTTTGAGCCGCTGCCAGCCGACGACCCCAAACAGCGGCAACCCGATATCAGTCTGGCCAAGCAAGCGCTTGACTGGCAGCCGCGTGTCAGTCTCGAAGACGGGCTGAAGGAAACCATTGCCTACTTTCGTCGTGAACTCCAGATTGCAGGCTGACGGGCGTTGGCGTCAGGACGAAGGTGGATTCGCACCCGTGCGCGTCTTCTCGTGCCGGCAAGAGCGGCTGGACAAGAGGATTTTGACGAGCCACCGGCGCCTTGCTTGTGCAGGCGTTCCATTCCGCTTGGCGGAGTGCATGAGAGAAGTCGGTCTTTGAGAACTGACGATGAGCCACAAAAATGAAGTCGCAGGTGTAGAGCTGTTGGGCAGCAAGGAAGGCAGAGTGAAAAACGTCTCATTTATAACCACCTGCAAGGGCCGGTTGCATCATCTGAAGGAAACCTTGCCGACGCTGTTGGCGGAGAAACCCGCCCAAGTCATCGTGGTCGACTACGGCTGTCCGCAGAACACGGCGCAGTGGGTCCAGGAAAACCATCCCGGGGTGACAGTGGTTCGTGTCACCGATGATCCCGGGTTTTGCCTGCCGCGCGGTAGAAACCTCGGTGCTGGCGCTGCCAGCTCGGAATGGCTCGTATTCATCGATGCGGATATCAAGGTCACCCCCGGCTGGTTAACCTGGATGAGGGCCAACCTGCAAAGCCGCACTTTCTACCGGGCCAACCGGATCGGCCGTGATCGCGTCCAGGAAACTTATGGAACAGCGATTGTCGAACGCGCCATTTTCAATGCCGTCGAGGGCTACGATGAGGCCTTTCGGGGTTGGGGTGGCGAAGATGATGATCTTTACAAGCGGCTGGTTAATAACGGGTTCACGGATTCAGAATATCCCCGAACCTTTGTCGAAGCCTTGAGCCATGATGACGCCGAGCGAGTGGCTTTTCATGACATCAAGGAAAA
>CALQBT020000301.1 GCA_943328885.2 Bordetella parapertussis
GCAAAGCCACATTTGCTTGAGAGCTGGCTGCTGTCAGCTTCGGGCATCTCGAAATCCTACGGCGGCGTCAAGGCGCTGGACGCTGTCTCGATCGAGATTCAGGCCGGCAGCATCACCGGCTTGATCGGGCCGAACGGTTCGGGCAAGTCCACCTTGTTCGACTGCATCTGCGGCTTTCAGCGCAGCGATGCCGGCGCCGTGAGTCTGGCCGGTGAAGCCTTGCAAGGCCTGTCGGCCCAGGCGATCGCCCGCAAAGGCGTTCGACGCACTTTCCAGCAACTGCGGGTGTTTCCGGCGCTGTCGGTGCGCGACAACTTGTTGACGTCCGCGCAATCGGCGCCGGGCTTTGGCTATGTTCAGGAGCTGTTGCGCCTGCCTTCGGTGCGCGCCCATGAGCGCGCTATGCGAGAGCGTGCCGAGGCCATGCTCGAGGAGATCCGCCTGACCCGTCTGGCGCAGGTGTTGGCCGGGCAACTGTCGTATGGGCAGAAGAAGCTGCTCGAGCTCGGCATGGCCTTGATGACTGAACCCCGCTTGTTGCTGCTCGATGAGCCGATGGCCGGCGTCAACCCCAGCCTGGTCGAAGACCTGAAAGCCGAGCTGCAGCGGGTCAACGATCGCGGCATCGCCTTGTTGATCGTTGAGCACAACCTCAAGCTGGTGTTCGACCTCTCGCACCAGGTGTATGTGCTGGAGCAAGGACGGGTGCTGATGAAGGGCACGCCGCGACAGGTGTCCAACGACGAGCGGGTGATGCAGGCTTATTTGGGCGCCCGCCAGACGGCGGGTGTTGATCAAGGCGGCGCGATTGACTGAGCCCGTGCTCGAGATCACCCAAGCCGTTGCCGGTTATGGTGATCTGGACATCCTGCATGGCATCGACCTGCAGGTCGCGGGCGCTGCCTGGACGACGATCATCGGTGCCAACGGTGCCGGCAAGTCCACGCTGCTCAAGATGATCGCCGGCAGCTTGCCTTGCAGGTCTGGCCGCCTGCGCTTCGAAGGCCGGGATGTCACCGCGTTGACTTCGGTCGATCGACTCCGCCAGGGCATCGGGCTGGTGCCGCAGGGGCGCTGCAACTTCCCGATGCTCTCGGTGGCCGAGAACCTGACGCTCGGGATGTTCACTCGCAGACTGGGGCGGGCGCAAAAACAAGACGAACTGGCGGCGATGGTCGAGCGCTTTCCGCTGTTCAAGCAGCGCTGGGCCACGCTGGCCGGCAACCTCAGTGGTGGCGAGCAACAGCTGCTCGAGATGGCGATGGTCTTGCTGGCCAAGCCGCGCCTGATGCTGCTCGACGAACCTTCGCTGGGGCTATCGCCCAAGGCGATGGCCCAGGTGTTCGAGGTCATCCGCGAGCTGACAAGTGCGGGTTTGTCGGTGTTGATGGTCGAGCAGAACGCCCAGCAGGCCTTGGCTCAATGCGATCGTGCCGTTGTGCTGGAGTTGGGCCAGGTCGGCCTGACCGGTGCAGCGCATGAGATCCTCGATCACCCGCAGATCAGGCGGCATTTGCTGGGGCTTTGAACGGACCGACAGTGCCGTACACGCTTGGCGCGCTCAGGCATCGACGCACAGCATTCGAGTCCGCAGCAACGCGGCGCTGCGTCGATGCATCAGTGTCAGAAGGCAAGAGGCGTGGTCCGTGCGCTCGTCCAGCGCTGGTGCCAGATAACATGGTGGTGTGGCGATTCAATGGATCGACCGGGCTCGCTAAACTGGTTTGTTATTCTGGCTATCGTTTAACTCAACCGAGGTGATTTGATGAATCCATCTTCTGAAGCCCCAGGTATCGCGCCGGTGCGCGTGGCTTGCTGCCAGATTGAGCCACAGGTCGGGCACAAGTCCAGCAACCTGGCCAAGACGGCCGACTTCATCGAACGCGCTGCGAAGGGTGGCGCACGTATTGTCGTGCTGCCTGAACTGTGCAGCTCGGGTTATGTGTTCGAGAGCAGATCCGAGGCGCGTTCGCTCGCGGACGCTTTCGATGACGGCGCCTCGACCACGCTGTGGGCCGGCCTGGCGCGCGACCTCGGCCTGCACATCGTCGCGGGCTTTGCCGAGCGCGCGGGGTCGACCTTGTACAACGCCGCGGCGGTGATCGGCCCCGGCGGACGCTTGGGGGTCTTCCGCAAAGTGCATCTGTGGTCAGACGAAAACCTGTTCTTCGCGCCAGGCAACTTGGGCTTCCCGGTCTTTGCGACCGAGCATGGCACGCTGGGCGTGGGCATTTGCTACGACGGTTGGTTTCCCGAGTTTTACCGCAGCTGCGCGCTGCAGGGCGCCGAGTTGGTTTGCGTGCCGACCAACTGGGTGCCGATCCCAGGCCAGGACCCGACCCGTGAAGCGATGGCCAACATCCTGACGATGGCTGCAGCGCACACCAACTCGATCTACATCGCCGCAGCCGACCGCGTCGGCACCGAGCGTGGCCAAGCCTTTGTCGGCCAGAGCCTGATCACCAGCTATGCCGGCTGGCCCTTGGGCGGGCCGGCGTCGGCCACTGAAGAGCAGATCATCTACGCCGACCTGGATCTGGCATCGGCGCGACGGGCACGACGCTGGAACGACTTCAACCAGGTACTGCGCGACCGCCGCCCAGGCTCTTATGTTCAACACGGCGGTGAACGCGACCCGGGTGAAGCCGGCTGAAGCCAGCCGCGGGTGACCCGCCGGGTTATCTCGGCGGCTGTCGGCTCGACCAGTCGACTGTGCGCTCGTAGGCTCGCGCGATGCGCAGGATACGAGCTTCCTGGAACGGTCTGCCGATGACCTGGAAACTCGTCGGCAGGCCGCTGCCGGTGAAGCCGCAAGGCACGGCCACCGAGGGCAGCCCCATGACATTGGCGGGCGCCGACAAGCGCACGAACACCGACGATACCGGCTCGTCGCTGCCGTCAGGCCAACGCACCGAGAGTTGGTCGCGGCGGGTCGCACCACAAGGCACCGACGGGCCGATCAGGGCGTCCAGGCCATCGAACATCTTTCGCCACGCCGCCTGCATCTCGTTGCGAACCCGCAGAGCCGCGATGTAGTCGACGGCGGGAATCATCTCGCCGGTCTCGAGCATTGCACGGACATCTTCCTGATACAGGTCGCGGCGCTCGCGCAGCGCTTTCTGGTGATAGGCCGACGCCTCCGGCATGCACAGCCCGAACTCCACCGACATGATCTGCCCGGCCATCGGGATGTCGACGTCGACCAGCACCGCGCCCTCGCGGGCCAGCCTGTCGAGCGCTGCGTGCACGTCGCGCGCGACTTCAGGCTCGATGTTGTCGAAAAAGTAGTTGCGCGGCACACCGATGCGCAAACCCTTGACGCCGAGTTCGAGCTCGGCGAGGTAATCGCCCACCGTCACGTCGGCGCTGCCGGGGTCTCTCGGGTCGTAGCCTGCCAGCGCGCCCAGCGTGACCGCAGCGTCGCCTACCGTGCGGGTTAGCGGGCCGGCATGGTCTAGCGACCAACTCAGCGACGCAATGCCAAAGCGGCTGACGCGTCCGTACGTGGGTTTCAGACCGACGGTGCCGCAGACCGCTGCCGGGATGCGGATCGACCCGCCCGTGTCAGTGCCCATGCCCATGAAGCAACCTCGGGCGGCGACCGTGGCGCCCGAGCCCCCGCTGGAGCCGCCGGGGATGTGGGCGATATTCCAGGGGTTGCCCGTCGTCGGCGTGACGATGCCGTAGGCGAACTCGTGGGTGTGGGTCTTGCCGACAATGACCGCGCCGGCCTGCGACAGCCGGTCGACGCAAGCCGAGTTGACGCTGGCCAGGTGGTCGTGGCGCACCCGCGAGCTGCAGGTGGTTGGCAGGCCAGCCATGTCGTAGAGGTCCTTGACCGCCACGGGCACGCCGTGCAATTCGCCGCGGTCTATGCCCGCAGCCATTTCGCGCTCGGCCTGATGCGCAGCCGCCAAAGCATGGTCGGCGGTCAGCCGAACATAGGCGTTGAGCCTGGGCTCATCAGCCTCGATCTGCGCCAGTGCTAGGCGGGTGAGCTCTACCGGCGAGATCTCGCGCTTGCGCAGCGCAGCGGCGGCGCCGCGCAGGCTCAAGGTCAGCGGGGCAGCGATGTCGGTGCTCGCCATGTCAGCGCTCCCAGTGGGCACGGAAAGCGAACGCGGGCGCGGTCTCGCCCAGCGCGGCTTGATTCAGCGCGTCGAGCAGCTGGAAGACGCCATCCATCGCCGGA
>CALQBT020000302.1 GCA_943328885.2 Bordetella parapertussis
TGGCCAAAGAGATTCAACGCGTCATCCTCGAAACACAAGCGCAACTGCCCAAGGGCAGCAAGGTGGTCATGCTGGGCCAGGTGCGCAACATGGAAAAAGCCTTCTCGGGTTTGCTGTGGGGCTTGTTGGGTGCGGTGGTGCTGATCTACTTGCTGATCGTCGTGAACTTTCAGTCCTGGAGCGACCCCTTCGTGATCATCTCCGCGCTGCCGGCGGCGCTGGCGGGGATCGTCTGGATGCTGTTCGCCACCCACACCACGCTGTCGGTGCCGGCGCTGACCGGCGCCATCATGTGCATGGGCGTGGCCACCGCCAACAGCGTGCTGGTGATCGCTTTCGCGCGCGAACGCCTGGAGCAACTCGGCGATGTCGCCGGTGCGGCGGTCCAAGCCGCCCTGGACGCCGGTTTCGTGCGTTTCCGCCCGGTGTTGATGACGGCGCTGGCGATGGTCATCGGCATGCTGCCGATGGCGCTCGGTCTGGGCGAAGGCGGCGAGCAGAACGCACCGCTGGGCCGCGCGGTGATCGGCGGCCTGGTCTTCGCCACTGTCGCCACCCTGATGTTCGTGCCCGTCGTGTTCAGTCTGGTGCATGCCCGCGTCGGCCAACGTGCCCACGCCCTTGGAGAGAGCCATGTCGCCTGACCTCGCGCAGCCTGCCACGTCACACCGCAAGCTGCAAATCGCCGCCGTCTTGCTGGCGATCGCCGCGATCGGGGTCGTGGCGATCGGCATCACCACCCGCCAATCCGAAGCGGCCCAACTGCGCGAGCGTGCCGATGCCCAGGCAATTCCCACGGTAGCGCTCATCGCGCCAGCCCGCACGGGTGCGTCGGCCACCTTAGAGCTGCCCGGACGCATCGAAGCCTACGCCCGAGCGCCGATCTACGCCCGCGTCAGCGGCTACCTCAAGAGCTGGAGCGTCGACATCGGCGCGCAGGTCAAGACTGGCCAGCTGCTCGCAGAGATTGAGACTCCCGAACTCGACCAGCAACTGCTGCAGGCCCAGGCCGAACTCGCCAGCGCCAAAGCCAATGCCGCGCTCGCGACGACCACGGCCAAACGCTGGCAGGCGCTGCTTGCCACCGACGCCGTGTCGCGCCAGGAAGCCGAGGAGAAATCAGGCGACCTGGCCACCAAGCTGTCGGTGGTCAACGCGATGCAAGCCAACGTCGACCGGTTCCAGGCCTTGAAGCGCTTCACCCGTATCGTCGCGCCTTTCGACGGGGTGGTCACCGCGCGCTCCACCGATGTCGGCGCGCTGATCAACGTCGGCGGTGCGCCCGGGTCTGAGCTGTTCGTGGTTTCCGACATCCGCAAGCTGCGCGTCTACGTCAGCCTGCCGCAGAACTATGTGGCCGCGGTCAAACAGGGCAGCAAGGCCAGGTTGAGCGTGCCGGAGAACCCTGGCAAATTCCATCCAGCCACCGTGCAGTCGCTTGCGCAGTCCATCAGCATCGGGTCTGGCAGCATGTTGATCCAACTCGCTGCCGACAATGCGCGGGCCGAGTTGCTGCCCGGCGGTTTCGCCAACGTCAAATTCGACCTGCCCAGGACGGCCGGCGCCTTGAGCATCCCGCCCAGCGCGCTGATCTTCAACAAGACAGGCCTGAGCGTGGGCACCGTCGGCGCCGACGGCAAGGTGCTGATCAAGCCCGTCACCGTATTGCGCGACCAAGGCTCGGTGATCGAGATCGCCTCGGGTCTGTTGGCCGAAGACCGGGTCATCGAAAGCCCACCTGACGGCATCGCCAACGGCGACGCGGTGCGGGTGGCAAGCACCGAGCCCAAGACCCCCGCCGGCGGGAAGCGCTGAGGTGCCAAGGACTGATCGCCGCGCGGCCAAGCGCGTGCCGGGTGCCTACGGCGCCCTGCTCTGCCTGCTGCTGGGTGCCTGCGCGCAGGACCAGCCGATGAAGCTGCCCGAGTTGGCGCTCGCGCCAGCCTTCAAGGAGGCCGCGCCCTGGACGACCGCCCAGCCAGCCGACGAACTGCCGCGCGACGCCTGGTGGAAGCTGTACGGCGACGCCGACCTCGACGCCTTGCAGCAACGCCTGATCGACCACAGCCCCGATCTTGCCGCCGCTTTTGCGCGTTACCAGCAATCCAAATCGATCACCGACCAGATCCGTGCCAGCCAGTTTCCAACGCTTGGCGCGTCGCTCAACACCCAGAGCAACCGTCAGTCCGAGATGCGACCGCTGCGCGTACTCGGCCCGCTGTCGCCGAATTTGTACTCCTCGACCACGCTAGGCCTGGCGCTGGATTACGAGGTCGATCTGTGGGGCCGGGTGCGCAGCCAGGTCGCTGCTGGCCAGGCGCTGGACCAGGCTGCCCAGGCCGACCTCATGTCGGCACGGCTGGCGTTACAGGCCCAACTCGCTGACAGCTATGTCGCGCTGCGCGGCTTAGACCGCGAGTCGGCGCTGCTGCGCGAGACCGAAGCGGCTTACGCCAAGGCCCTGGACCTGATCACCCGGCGCCGCGATGGCGGCATCGCCTCCGGCCTGGACCTGGCGCGCGCTCAGGCCCAGCTCGAAGCCACCCGCTCGCAGGTCGGTCAGTCGCAAGCCCAGCGGGCCTTGATCGAACATGCGATCGCCTCGCTGGTCGGCCAGAACGCTTCGGGCTTTTCAGTCCCAGCCCGGATTGCCGAGATCGGCTTGCCGAAGATTCCGACCGGGCTGCCGTCCACGCTGCTGCAGCGCCGCCCGGACATCGCCGCCGCCGAGCGCCGCGTCGCCGCGTCGAACGCGAGCGTCGGCGTGGCGCGTGCCGCGGTCTTTCCGGCGGTCACGCTCAGCGGCCTGCTGGGCCTGCAAAGCAGTCACGCCGACCAACTGATCCGCGCGCCCAACAGCTTCTGGGCCGTTGGTCCGGCGATGTTCTTCCCGCTGTTCGATGCCGGCAAGCGCCAGGCTGAGATCGCGCGAGTCCAGGCGGTGCTCGACGAATCGGGCGAAAAATACCGCAGCATCGTCATCGCGGCTTTCCAGCAAGTCGAGGACAACCTGGCGCTGCTCAGACAGTACGACATCGCCGCCCAGCACGAAGCCGCAGCGGTCGCGGCAGCGCAGCGCTCACTCGCGCTGGCCACTGCCCGCTACCAAGAAGGCGCGGCCAACTACCTCGAGGTGGTGGCCTCGCAAACCGCGACGCTGCAGGCCAAGCGCAGCGCACTCGACCTTGCGACCCGCCAGCGACGGGCCAGCGTGCAACTGGTGCGCGCACTTGGCGGAGGCTGGCGTGCCGAGCCGCAGACAACCAGTCCGAACTGAGGCTTGCGACCCACGCCCACTCGATCATCAGCGAGGGTTTGAAGCTGTTGCCTTTTTAGGAGCTATCGACATCTATCGACCGTCACTGTCGGCAAGGCCAGCAAGAACCCGCACCCGACCCCTTTGCAGCGCGCGATTCTGATCGCTCAGCACTTCGGCCACCGTCTTCATGGAAGTAAATCAGATCATGTGAGGCGCGCGGTCGATGTCCTGGTGCTCAGGCCGCCGGCACCCAGTTGCCGTGGAATCCTGGTGGCACCCGGTGCGGTATGGTGACCACGGCTTGGGGTTTGCCGCTGAAATTCTGCGCGTCGATGATCACCAGGGCCGTACTCAGCCTGGACATGTCGATCACATAACCCATCAGCCAGCCTTCGTCTTCGGCCGCGCCCTCGTGTCGCGGAACAAAAACGAACTCACCTGGGTAGCGGTGTTCGCCGAACTCATGCACCAGGCGCGCGCCGGTCTGCATGTCGTGTCGGACAAGATGTGTCTTGGAGCCGAAGGCGGAGCCTTCGTCGGCCAGCGGCATGCTGTAGGCGTAACGGTAGGGCTGACCCAGCCGGCGTTCGTCACAGCGTGGAAACTCCTGCGGCCGGTCGTCGATGACCTTGCGCTCGACGCGCCGCTTCACCGGATCGATACCCCAGCGTTCGAATGTGACCTTCCTGGAGTCAGGGCCCTGGGTGCTTTGCGCAAACATGGTCTCGTGCGCGGCGACGTCCACGATGACTTTGCCATCGTCGGTTTCAAAAGCATTGCAGGGGTGGAACACGTAGCAGGGGTCGACCTCACACCAGACGGTGTCGCTGCCTTTGCCTTCGCGCGGCAGCAGGCCCACGCGGGCCCGGTGCTCCGGATTCCAGGCGTAAGGAAAGGGGTGCCCCGCTAGCAGGGTTTTCATCGAA
>CALQBT020000303.1 GCA_943328885.2 Bordetella parapertussis
AGCGGTCGCCGAAACACACCGTGATGGTGTCGTCTTCGCGCAGAAACCCGCGTATCACGCGGATGAACAATGTCTTGTCCCACGGCCGAATATTGCGCTTGCCGTCGTATTGCACCTCTAACACAGCGCCATTGGAGGCCTGCACCGTGGTGTAGTTCGGCGCACTGGGATCGCTCCATTGCGGGCGCCCCATGTCGCTGGCAAAGCGCTGCACCACTTTGAGCGAACCGGTGTCGTCAATGCCGAAGTAGCCGGCGGTATAGACCAGCGTGAAAGTTTGGAACGACCCCGCCTCGAACCCGCCTGTCGGCGAGATGGTGGCGCTGCCCATGCGTTCGGGCAGGTACTGTGAGTGTTGCATAGCGTGTCTCCGTTACTGGGCAATACAGGTCGGACCCGGTGGCTGTGCCGACCACTGCGTCCGGCTCATCAGCTCATCATCGGCTGACAGGCGTGGCGCGGCGTGCCAGCGCGTCGGCCACCTCAACCCGGCTGCTGACCTTGAATGAAAACTCGTAGGCGTCGGCTTGCGCGCAATACAGCGCGTATTCGACCGGGCTGCCGTCAGCCGTATAGGAGACCCGCTCGAGCGCGATGATCGGCGTCGAGGGCGGCATCCGCAGCAGCTTGCGCATCTCAGCGGTCGACGACTGTGCCCGGATCGAGACATCGGCATGGTCGATCTTGCGCTGCAGGATGGTCTCAAGGATGTGGTACGAGGTGTGCGTGGCCGCGAGCTCGCGCGTGACCTGGCCCGCACTGGGCGCCAAGCAAACCCAGGCGACGGCAAACGGTTCACCTTGGCGGCGGTAGAGCCGTTTCCAACTCACGAGTGGCTCAGCGCCTGAGCGCAGCCGAGCCGCCACCGCAGCTTGCGGCACGCGCTTGGCGAAATCGAGCAGCTCGATCTCGGGGTTGACGCCGCGCGCGACGAGCTCGTCATAAAAGCCACGCAGGTCGATCAAGGCATGCCGCACCGGCGGCGCTGCGACATAGGTTCCCTTGCCTTGGCGCTTGACCAACAAACCTTCGCTGACCAATTGAGTAACCGCCTGGCGGGCCGTGATGCGCGACACGCCGTGGCGCGCCATCAACGCTGGCTCGGTCGGGATGCGGTCACCCTGCAAGTAGCTGCCCGCCGCGATCGCATCGCGCAAAGCCTGCGCCAGTTGTCGATGCAAGGCGATCGGGCTGTCCCGGTTCAATCGCGCCTGGGCAGCACCCGGCGGCAGCGCTGATGCGCTCATGCCCTGATCCAGCGGTGGTTCAGGCCCTGGTTCGGCTTCATTCGCCGAGCAGCTCCGGGTTGTTGACGAGCGCAATCGCTCCGAAATCGCGGTCGCCATGACCGGCAGCGGCAGCGGCCGTGTAGTAATCGAGCACCGCCCGCGCAGCGTGGCTCGGTGTGCCCAGCGCGTCGGCCATCGCAATCACCAGCTTGTAGTCCTTGTGCGCCGCCGACAACCTGAAATAAGGCGTGAAGTCGCCTTTGAACGCCTTCGCGACAAAAACATTTTGCAGCGGCCAACTGTTGGCAGCGGTTTGCGGCAAGGCTTCGCAGAAGATGTTGAGGTCTGCGCCGGCCTTCTTGGCCATCGCATAAGCCTCTGAGATCAGCGCGCCGTAACCGCATGACAACAAGTTGTTGGCGAGCTTGATCGCCTGCCCGGCGCCGACCGGACCGCAGTAATCGATCTTGCTGCCAATCATCGACAGCAGCCATCGCAGCGCGTCGCAGGTTTCGCGATCACCGGCCGCAAACAATTGCAACTCGCCCGCGGCTGCGGCGGTCGGCCCCTTGCCCACGGGGCAGTCGACAAAGCCGATCTGCCGCGCGGCCAGTGCGGCCTGGATCTCGCGAACGGTTTCGATGCCGTCCGTCGACATCCCGATCACGGTCGATCCGGCAGCCAAGCCCTCGATCAAACCCTCAGCGCCGAGCACCACCCGCTTGGAGATCGCGGGGTCTGGCAGCGAGGTCAGCACGATGTCGGACACCTCGCCCAGCGCGCGGGGTGAATCCATGCGCAGCGCACCGGCCTGCAGCAAAGGCGCGAGTGCGCGCTCGTCGAGGTCGCAGACATTGAGCTGGCCGTGTTTTTTCAGGATGTTCATTGCCATCCCGCCGCCCATCAGGCCAAGACCGATGAAGCCGATTCGAGTCTGTGATGTCATGGCAAATTTTTCGTCATGGTTGCTCATAGGGATACAGCCCGCCTGTGCACGGATTTCTGCAGCGTCAGTTCGCGCCGGAATGCCTTGCCATCACCGTGATGAGGATGAATCGATGATAGAACATCATATAACGTTACACATCGTTCTAAATCTCATCACACCGCTTGCCGTCACCCCGAGGCTCGCGTATCCCAGCAGCCCTCACCCGACGGCAGCGGCACCAGCAGGGCTGCGCCTGGCCACCCGGAAGCCGCAGTTGCTCGATGTGCTCGCCGGTGTGTTGCTGTTGCGCCCGGCAACGCGGTAGCGGTTGCAATGAGAGGCGTGGCACAGGAACGAGCCGCCCCGCTGCGATCGGCGCCCGGTGATGCGTTGCTGCCAAGGATCGAAGGCCTCGGTTTCCTGGTGGTATCTGGCGCTGAACCAGTCGGCGCACCACTGCCACACATTGCCCGTGGCGTGGTGTAGGCCATGGCCGTTGGGTGGCAGCGCGGTCACGGCCACTGGGCCGAGGCGCCAGCCAGGGGCTGGGCCATCCGGGAAGCGGCCGCGCCAGACGTTGCAGAGCGCTTCGAAGTCGCTGTTGTCGCCCCAGGCAAAGCGCTGGCCTTCGAGCCCGCCGCGTGCAGCGAATTCCCATTCGGCCTCGGTCGGCAAGCGGCATCCGGCCCAGTCGCAATAGGCCTGCGCGTCGTGCCACGACACATGGACCACCGGGTGATCGGGTCGCTCGACGATAGCTGAGCCCGGGCCTTCGGGTCGTTGCCAGCAGGCGAACTCGACCGGCAACCACCAGGGCAGCCCACGCGGCACCTGGCGCACCGACTGGCGCAAGACGGGATCGACCTGCAGATAAAAGACGTGCGACACCCCCGCTTGCTCGGCGTCGGTGATGTACTGCGTGGCACGCACGAAGCGGCTGAACTCGGCATTGGTGACGGTGCTGGCTGCGATCGCAAAAGGGCTCAGGACCACATCGCGGCTCGGTCCTTCACCGTCGTCGACATAGCCCTCGTCGCTGTCGGTGCCCATGCGAAAGCGCCCGCCCTGCAGTTCGATCCAGGCCGGCGTGAGCGCGTCCGTATCCTCGGCCCGGGCAACGTGTGCGCCTGCGCCCGGGCCTGCCGCGCTGCTCGGCATGCAGCACGACTTGCTGCTCATCGCGGGTTCACTCGTCTTCCCAGAAAGCCTTGGTCACGCCCTGGCTGCGCATCAGCGCGACGATCTGTTCGCGCGGTTTGACGCCGCATCGCTCGGCCCAGACATCGTATTGGGCCTCCATCTCGCGAACGCGCTCGGGTTGACGACCGGCCAGGTCGTTCAATTCGGTGCGGTCGGCCACCATGTCATAGAGCTCCCATGGCCCCGGGTGCTTGCGCACCAGCTTCCAGCGGCCAATGCGCACGGCGGCATTGCCTTCGTGTTCCCAGAACATCGGCGGCCGGTCTGCGCCGTCGCGCTCGAATACCGTCTGCAGCGAATGGCCTTCGAGCGGCAACACCTCGCGGCCTTGGTATTGCGCCGGATAGGCGATACCGGTCACGTCGAGCAGTGTGGCCATCACGTCGGGCAGGTATCCCGGCGAGTGCCGGATCGCGCCCTGCTCGGTGATGCCGGTCGGCCAATGGAAGATCAATGGCGTGGAGATACCGCCCTCGTGAATCCAGTGCTTGTAGAGCCGGAAAGGCGTGTTCGACAGGTTGGCCCAGGCCCTGCCGTAACTCTGATAGGTGTTCTCGGGGCCAGGCATGCGGCTGGTGTCGTTGCCGAAGTGCACCGGTTCGCCGCTGCGCGTGTGCTTGCGCGCGATCATCAGCTTGTCGACGAGCTCATCGATCGTCACCCCTTCGGGGATGTCTTCGGCGCAGGCGCCGTTGTCGGCCAGAAAGATGATCAGCGTGTCGTCGAGCTGGCCGTTGTGTTGCAGTTCCTGGACGATGCGGCCTATGCCCTGGTCCATGCGGTCGATCTGCGCGGCGTAGACCTCCATGCAGC
>CALQBT020000304.1 GCA_943328885.2 Bordetella parapertussis
GAAGGTCAACAGCTTTGCCGAGTTCCAGGCCAACGCCAAAGCGCGTCCGGCGACCATGAGCTTTGCGTCGATCGGCAATGGCACGACCAGCCATTTGCTGATGACGATGCTGATGCAGCGCGCCGGCATCGAGCTCACCCACATCCCCTACAAAGGCAGCGCGCAAGCCCAGACCGATTTGATCGGCGGACAGGTCGACGCGACCTTCGACACGCTGGTGTCGATCATGCCGCATGTCAAGAACGGCAAGCTCAAGGCGCTGGCGGTCAGCACCTTGCACCGCTCGAAGTACGCGCCGGAGATCCCGACCCTCGACGAACTCGGTGTCAAGGGCTTCGACGCCGGCGCTTGGCTGGGCATGCTGGCGCCGGCGGGCACACCGAAAGCCATCGTCGACAAGCTCAACCGCGAACTCAACGCGATTCTCGACGAACCCCAGACGCAAAGCCGATTGCTGGCGATGGGCTCGGAGCTGCTCAAGAGCACGCCCGAGGAGTTCTCCGCCCACATCAAGAGCGAGCAGGAAAAATGGGGCAAACTGGTGCGCGAGACCGGCGTGAAAATCGACTGATGGTTTGACAAGACCTCCGCAATGAAAGGCTTTGATTCATGAGCAGTGCAATCGCCTCCGCGCCATCCTGGCAGGAAGACATCTTCTTGACCCTCAAGCAAGGCGGCATCCGCCAGGTCGCCTATGTGCCGGACGCCGGCCACGCGCATGTGATCCGGCGCGTCCATGCCGAGCCCTCGATGCGCCCGGTGGTGCTGACGACCGAGGAGGAAGGCGTGGCGATCTGCTGCGGCGCCTGGCTGGGTGGCCAGCGTTCTGCGCTGTTGATGCAGAGCAGCGGTGTGGGCAACTGCATCAACATGCTGTCGCTGATCCAGAACTGCCGCTTCCCTCTGCTCACGCTGATCACGATGCGCGGCGAATGGGCCGAATTCAACCCCTGGCAAGTGCCGATGAGCAAGGCGACCCAGGGAACGCTGGAGTTGATGGGTGTCACGGTGCTGCGCGTGAGCAAAGCCGAAGAGGCGGCCGAGACCGTGCGCGCCGCACTCGACGCGGCCTTCGACAGCGGCGAGCCGATCGCGGTGCTGCTGGCGCAAAGCCTGATTGGCCGCAAAGAATGGACTCGGTCGAAATGAATCAAACCACTGCTTTGATTGAGCGGCGAGATTTCGTCGCCCGCCTGCTGGCCGCCTGCCCCGATGCGCTGGTGATCAGCGGCCTGGGATCACCTTCGTACGACTTGTTCGCCGCTGGCGACCGGCCTGAAAACTTCTACCTCTGGGGTGCGATGGGCGGTGCCGCAGCGATGGGGCTCGGCCTGGCGCTGGCGCAGCCCGCACGCAGCGTGTTGGTGATCACCGGCGACGGTGAGCAGCTGATGGGGCTCGGTGCGCTCGCGACGATAGGCGCGCAACAGCCCGCCAACCTCAGCATCGTGGTGCTGGACAACGGGCATTTCGGCGAGACCGGCATGCAGGCCAGCCACAGCAGCCTGGGCACCAGCTTGTCAGCCGTCGCACGCGGCTGCGGCATCCGTCAGGTGATGGAGATCCGCGACGCAGCCGAGGTCGCAGCGCTCGCCACGCTGGTCAATTCACGCCAGGGCTGCGCGTTAGCGCAAGTCCATGTTCGTGCCGAAGACCTGCCGCGCGCATTGCCGTCGCGCGACGGCGTGCACCTGAAAAACCGCTTCCGCAGCGCGCTGGGGTTCGCACCTTTTTGATCCGCGGCGCCACCGCAGCGAGCCGGTCAATCGCCTGGCCGCTGCGCGGCGGCCAGGGCCGGAAAACTGGCTGACAGGCTGGACATCACCTCGATGAAGTAGGGCTGGTGTGCCGCCAAGCCGCGCGCCAGCGCCGCGTCGATCTCGTCGACTTCGCAAACCCGCTCGGCCTGGATGCCGAAAGAGCGCGCGATGCCGACGAAGTCAGGGTTGGTCAAGCTGGTGCCGACATGGCGACCCGGGTATTGCCGCTCCTGGTGGACCCGGATCGAGCCGTAGCATTGGTTGTTCGACAGGATGAACAGAATCGGCAGCTGCCGGTCGACGGCGGCGATCATCTCGTTGCCCGTCATCATGAAGCCGCCATCGCCGACCAGACAGACCACGCGCTGACCCGTCATGCGCAGCTGCGAGGCGATCGCCGCCGGCGTGCCGTAGCCCATCGCGCCTGACAGCGGCGCCATCAGGCGTTGCGGATAGGTGAACGGCAGGTGGCGGTAGACCGGCGCGGCAAAAGTCCCGGCGTCGAGACAGACGATCGCATCGGCCGGCAGACTCGCGTCTAGCCTGGCGACCACGTTGACGAAGGGCACGCCATCGGTGGCGACAGCGCGCGCTGCGGGCCAGGCGGCGATGCGGTCGTGGATGCTGCGCAGCCTGCTGAGCCAAGCCCTGCGCTGCGGCAACACCACAGCGCCGTCGATCGCAGCCAGCGCGGCGGCGAAGGGCGCAGGGTCAGCGACGATGCCGAAATCAGCCGCGAAGTGCAGCCCCACCGCCCGGTCATCGGGATAGACATGAACCAAGGTCTGCGAGGGTTTGGGCAGACTGGGGAAGGTGTAGCCCTGGGTTGTGATGTCACCCAATCGCGTGCCGATCGCCAGGATCAGGTCGCTCGAGTCGAAGGCCTCGATCTGGTCCTTGGGGTTGGCCAAACCGAGGTCACCGACGAACAAGTCATGGCGATTCGGAAAGAGGTCGTGCTGGCGGAAAGACACCGCCACCGGCACCTGGAAACGCTCGGCCAAAGCCAGCAGTGCGGCACGGCCGGGACCCGAGTCGAGCGCACTGCCGGCCATGATCAGCGGGCGCTCGGCACGGCACAACAGCGCATAGATCTTCGCCAGCGTGTCTTGGTCAGGCAGGCTCGCGACCCGCGCCGGCAACTGCCAGGCCCGCTGGGCGACCGGCTGCTGCTGGATGTCTTCGGGCACGACCAGCACGACCGGCCCGGGCGTGCCGGTGGTCGCGATCCGCAAGGCCTTGAAAGCGGCCTCGGCCAGCTTGTCAGGATCGGTGACTTCGACCACCCACTTGGCGATAGACCCGAACATCTGCTGGTAATCGATCTCCTGAAACGCCTGCCGGCGCAGATCGGCTTTGGGAATCTGCCCAATCACCAGGATCAGCGGCACCGCGTCTTGCTGGGCGGTGTGAACCGCGATCGCCGCGTTGGTGGCCCCTGGGCCGCGGCTGACCATCACGACACCCGGTCGGTGCGTCAATCGCCCGTCGGCGCAGGCCATGAAACCCGCGCCGCTTTCGTGGCGGCAGGTCAGCACGTCGATCTGCGGAAAATCGCTCAAAGCGTCGAGGATGCCGAGATAGCTCTCGCCTGGCACCAGGAAGACGCGGTCGATGCCGTTGGCGGCAAACACCGACAACATCGCGTGGGCCGAGGTGGCGGCTTGGTTCGGATTCATCGGAGGCCTTTGCTTGCGAACCCGGCTTGTCGAAGCGCGGCGCCGTGACGCCGGCGGCTCAGCCTCGCGGCGCAGCGACGCGCCTCGGCCACAAGCCGGCGCCCAGGATCACCGCCGCCGCGACCGCAAAGCCTATCGACAGCGGGCTGTGCAGGAAGATCGCCGGGTCGCCGTCGGAGATCGACAGTGCCTGGCGCACCGAGCGCTCGAAGATCGGCCCGAGCACATAGGCCAGGATCACGATGCCCAGGTCAAAGCCGTGGCGCCGCAGGAAGAAGCCCACAAAGCCGAAGACCACCGCCACCACCACATCGTCGGCATTGCCGCTGTTGGAATAGACGCCGACCAGGCACACGACCAGGATCATCGGCGTCAGGAATACGCGTGGGATGTCGAGAATGCGGACGAACAAGCCGATCAGCGGCAGGTTGAGCACCAGCAGCATGATGTTGCCGATGTACATGCTGGCGACCACGCCCCAGAACACCTCGGGCTGGCGCTCGAGGATGGTCGGCCCGGGCGTGACGCCGTGGATCATGAAAGCACCCAGCAACAAGGCGGTGATCGCGTTGGCGGGGATGCCCATGCACAGCAGCGGCACGAAAGCCCCAGCGGTGCCGGCATTGTTGGCAGCTTCGGGTCCGGCCAGTCCTTCGACCGCGCCCTTGCCGAATTCCTCGGGGTGGCGTGACAGCCTGCGTTCGACCGCATAGGACAGGAAGGACGCGATC
>CALQBT020000305.1 GCA_943328885.2 Bordetella parapertussis
CAGGACAAGCACGATGAACATCGAACAGGCCCGCTTCAACATGATCGAGCAGCAGATCCGCCCCTGGGACGTGCTCGACCAAGGCGTGTTGTCCTTGCTGGCCATGGTGCGTCGCGAGGATTTCGTGCCGCCAGCCTACAAAGCGCTGGCTTTCGTCGACACCGAGGTGCCGCTGGCGCCCGGCGGCCGCGACGGCCAGTGCATGCTGGCACCGCGTGTCGAGGCCAGGTTGCTGCAAGAGTCGCATGTCCAACGTCATGAGCGGGTGCTCGAGATCGGTGCAGGCTCCGGCTTCATGGCGGCGCTGCTGGCACACCGGTCGCAATCGGTGATCACGCTGGAGCGCGTTGCCGCGCTTGCCGCGATGGCCGCGGCCAATTTGCGCCGTGCCGGGGTGCTCAACGCCAGTGTTCGCGAGATCGACGGCGCGCGGGGGCTCTCGAGCGAAGCGCCGTTCGACTTGATCATGCTGTCGGGCTCGGTGTCTGAGCTGCCACAAGTGCTGATCGACCAGATCAAGATTGGCGGCCGCTTGCTGGCCATCGTCGGCCAGGAGCCGGTGATGCGCGCGGTGCGGATCACCCGGCTGTCGGCCAATGAGTTGCAGTCGGAGGACTTGTTCGACACCGTCGCGCCGCGCCTGATCGGCATGGGCGAGCCCAGCCGCTTCGCGTTCTGAGCCGCGCCAGCCGACCTGTCGACCTGTCGACCGCATTTCACGCCTTTTTACGAACCGTCCAGAGGATTCAGTCCATGCCAAGCCAGAAATCTCGTCGTATGCCTCAGCGGGTCGGTCCGAGCCTGCTGGCCCTGGTGATCCTGGTGATGGGTCTAGCGGACACAGCCCAGGCCCAGGGCTTGCTCGAGCTCTACGACGCGGCGCGCAACTATGACGCCAACTACCGGTCGGCGCGCTCGCAGGCCGAGTCGACAGTCTTCAAGGCCGAGCAGAGCCGGGCCCTGAACCGCGCCACGGTCAACGCCACAGGCTCGCTCGGGCTGGTCCGGGCCGACACACCGGCCTCGCCCACCACCACCTCGACCAGCACGCTCCAGCAATCGCTTGGGTTGACGGCGCAGCAGTCCTTGTTCAACCGAGGCAATGACGCGACGATCAGCCAGGCCGAGCGCGGCATCGAGCTGGCACGCGCGCAACTGCTGGCGGTCGAGCAAGACCTGATCGTTCGGGTTGCCCAGGCCTATTTCGACGTGCTGACAGCGACCGACGCGCTCGGCACGGTACAGACCGGCAAGAAGGCAATCGCCGAACAACTCGCATCGGCCAAGCGCAACTTCGAGGTCGGCACCGCGACCATCACCGACACGCGCGAAGCGCAGGCCCGTTTCGACCTCGCCACCGCGCAAGAACTCGCAGCCGAGAACGACCTCAACGTCAAACGCCTGGCGCTCGAGAGCGTCGTGGGCCGCGTTGGCCTGAACCCGAAGCCGATGGCCGTGCCGGTGCTGCTGCCCACGCTGCTGCCAGCCAATGTCGAGGCGTGGGTAAGCCAGGCTGACAGCGTCAGCCCGCAACTCCAGCAACTGCGCATCGCGCGCGAAGTCGCCAAGCTCGAGACTGCGAAGGCCCGCACCGGCCATCTGCCGACGGTAGGCCTGAGCGCGTCGTTGACCGAGGCCCACACGCGCCTGAGCTATCAGACCAAGACTGGTACACCGCCGAGTCTTTCCGGCACAGGCTTCACCACCAACATCGCAGTGCAGTTCAACATGCCGCTGTACACCGGCGACTCGGTGCAAAACCGTATCAAAGAGACCCTGGTGCTCGAAGACAAGGCCCAGAGCGACCTCGACGCCGCACGACGCTCGGTGGCCCAGGGCACGCGCAGCGCCTTTTTCGGTGTGCGATCGCTGCGCGCCCAAGTCACGGCGCTGGAAGCGGCAGAGTCGTCGAGCCAGCTCGCGCTGGAGGCGACCCAGCTCGGCTACAAGGTCGGCGTTCGCGTCAACCTCGATGTGCTGAACTCACAGACCCAGTTGTTCCAGGCCCAGCGCGACCTGGCCAAGGCGCGCTACGACGTGGTCGTCAACAGCCTGAAGCTGCGCCAGGCGTCGGGCCAGCTGCAACCCCAGGATGTGAACGCGGTCGACGCCTTGCTGGCACGCTGAGCGCTTGCGCCGATCCGTCAGCTGCCCGGCCGGGCTTGCGCCAGCCACTGATCAGGCTTTGTCAGCGGGCCGGAGGTGCTCGAGCACCTGGTGCGTCACCAAGGCCGCAGCACCGCGGTGGGCACCGGCAAAGCGCAGCGCGCGGCGACCCCACGCGGGGAGGTCGGGGTTGCGCGCCAGCCCGACGCCAACCGCCACGGCGTCCTCGATGCTGGCGACCCGGATCGCAGCCCGCACCGCCAGCGCCTGCTTTGCGGCCTGAGCGAAATTGAAAGTGTGCGGCCCCATCACGACCGGACAAGCGCAGGCCGCAGCCTCGATCAGATTCTGCCCGCCCAAGGGTGCAAAACTGCCGCCTAGCAACGCGACGTCGGCGCAGGCGTAGTAAGCCGGCATCTCGCCGATCGAGTCGCCGAGCCAGACATCGGCTTGGCCAGCGAGCGCCGGCGGCAGCGCTGCCCAGTCGCTGCGACGGCACACCGTCAGGCCCTGGGCCCGGACCAGCGCGGCGACCTGCTCAAAGCGCTGCGGATGGCGCGGCACCAGCAGCAGCAGCGGGCGCGGCGCCGGCAGGGCCGACCAGGCGGCAAGCAGTGGTGCCTCCTCGCCCTCGCGGCTGCTTGCGGCCAGCACAACCACTCGGTCCAGCGTGGCGCGCCAGCGCTGGCCCAGCGCCATCAATTCTGGCGCCGGCGTCGAATCGAACTTCAGGTTGCCGCTGACCACCACCTTCGGCACGCCGGCTTCGACCAGGCGCTGGGCGTCCTGAGCGGTCTGCGCCAGCGCCACCGCCAAGCTGCGCGCCGCCGGGTACAGCAGTGCGGCCAGGCGCCGGCCCTTGCGCGCGCTGCGTTCGCTCAGGCGCGCATTGGCCAGCACCACCATCAGGCCGTTGCGCTCGGCCTCGCGCAGCAGGTTGGGCCACAGTTCGGTTTCCATCAGCACGCCGACAGAGGGCTGAAAGCGGCGAAGAAAACGCCGTACCGCACCCGGCGTGTCGTAGGGCAGCCAGACCTGCAGATCGCCCGGGCCCAGCAGCTCGCGGCCGGCGCTGCGGCCGGTCGCAGTGCCGTGCGTGAGCAAGAGCCGAAGGTCGGGCCGCGCTGCGCGCAAGGCCTGCAACAAAGGCACCGCAGCGCGGGTCTCACCGAGCGAGACCGCATGCAGCCACAGCGCGCCCGGTGCCGGCGCCAGGCCACGGTACCAGGCCAGCCGTTCGCCAATCGCTTCGCGGTAGCCGGGCTCGAGCGAGCCGCGCCGCCACAGACGCAGCAGGTATAGCGGCGTGGCCAGGCGCAGCAGCGCGCCGTAGGCGACGGCCGCAACGGACTCGAAGATCGGCTTCACGGCGCCCAAACCATGGGTCGCTGCCGGATCGGGCCGATCACCGGCTCAATGCGCCGCCTGGGCCACCTGGGCATCGGGCTTGACGGCGCGCAGCGCTGCCATGAAATCGCTCTCGATCCGGTGCAAAGCCTCGGCCGTGTGGCCCTCGAAACGCAGCACCAGCACCGGTGTGGTGTTGGACGCTCGAACCAGACCGAAGCCATCGGGGTAATCGGCGCGCAAGCCGTCGATCGTGTTGATCACCGCGCCCGGGAATTGCGCGCTGCCCTGAAGCGCAGCGACAACGCGCGGCGGCTCGCCCTCGGCGCAGGCGACGTTGAGCTCGGGCGTCGAGAACGAGGTCGGCAGCGCATCGAGGACAGCGCTCGGGTCCTTGCTGCGCGACAGGATCTCGAGCATGCGCGCGGCCGTGTAGGTCGCGTCATCAAAACCATACCAGCGTTCGCCAAAAAATATATGGCCGCTCATTTCACCAGATATTAACGCTCCAATCTCGCGCATCTTGGCCTTGATCAGCGAGTGGCCGGTTTTGTACATCATCGGCTTGCCACCGGCTTTCTTGATCACCGGAGCCAGGCGCTGCGAACACTTGACATCGAAGATCACCGTTGCGCCCTTGTTGCGCGACAACACATCACGCGCGAGCAGCATCAACTGACGATCCGGGTAGATGATGTGGCCGGCCTTGGTGACGAC
>CALQBT020000306.1 GCA_943328885.2 Bordetella parapertussis
CGACCAGGAATTCGAAAGTGCCCAGGTTTTGGTAGCCCACGCTGCGGGCAAAGCGCAGCGCGGCGGCAATGATCTGCTGGCGCAGCGCGTCGTCCAGACCGGGCGCCGGGGCGATCTCGATGATCTTCTGGAAGCGCCGTTGCAGGCTGCACTCGCGCTCGCCCAGGTGCGTCACCGACCCTTGGCTGTCGCCCAGAATCTGCACCTCGACATGGCGGGCCCGGGTGATGAACTGCTCGACAAAGACATCGGCGCGACCGAACGACGACAGCGCTTCGGACTGGCAGCGCGCGAAGGCCGGCTCGATCTCCTCGGCCGACTGCACCGCGCGCGTGCCGCGCCCGCCACCGCCGGCAATCGCCTTGATGATCATCGCCGCGCCGGGGCCCATCGAGTCGAAGAACGCCCTCGCCTCGTCCAGCGTGACGGCATGGTCTAGCCCACGCAGCACCGGCACGCCGGCGTTAAGCGCCGCGGCGCGGGCGCGCGCCTTGTCGCCGAACAGCGCGAGCTGCTCGACCTGCGGGCCGATGAACACCAGTCCGGCGTCAGCGCATTGGCGCGCAAAGTCGTCGCGCTCGGACAGGAATCCGTAGCCCGGATGGACCGCGTCGCAGCCGCTGGCCAGCGCCGCGGCGATCAGCGCGCCGGCGTCGAGGTAGGCTGCTGCGCGCTGGCCTGGCAGCGCGCAGGCCTCGTCGGCCCGACGCCAGTGCAGGCTGCCGACGTCGTCCTGCGAGTAGGCCGCGACGCTGCGCAGCCCCAGGTCGGCGGCGGCGCGGGCGATGCGGATCGCGACCTCGCCGCGGTTGGCGATAAAGATCTTGCTGAGGGTCATGTGTGGGCTCTCGGTGGCTTGGGGCAGGTCAGCTGCGCTGGCAGGCACCTGCGGCGCTCGCGTCGCCGTCAGGGCAAGGCCCGTGGGGGCGTCGAATTCATATGTGCAGTATTGCGCGCATGGGCCATCGACGCAAGAAGGTCGGGGACATGCCGGACCAGGGTTTTCACCCCTCTTCGCCTTGGGGTTGGCCCATGGTATCGTCCGAAGACGCCGGCATTTGCCTGTCTAGGCAGATGCCCCTGAGGCGGGCAGTTCAAAACCAAGGTATGGGCCGTCGAGGCGTTTTCGACGGCTGCAGTGGCGGGCCTTTGCCCTCGAATCTAATCACAGGAAATCATCATGCGACAAGCAGTCATCGTCTCCTACGCACGCACCGGTCTGGCCAAGGCTGGACGCGGCGGTTTCAACAACACCTCCAACATGACCATCCTCGGCGCTGCGATCGAGCACGCGGTCAAGCGCTCGGGCGCTGACCCGGCCGAGATCGAGGATGTGGTCGCGGGCTGCGTCGCGGCCGCTGGCAATGTCGGCCGTGCCGCAGCGATGCTGGCCGGCCTGCCCGTCACGACCTCGGGCGTGACGATCAACCGCGCTTGCTCGTCGGGGCTGAACGCGATCGCGGTGGCGGCGCACCACATCGTCGAAGAAGGTGCGAGCGTGATGGTGGGTTGCGGTGTCGATTCGATCACCTACCAAGGCGGTGGTGGCGGTGGCCGCGACGAGCGCCTGACCGCGCTGCACCCGGCATTCTGGATGCCGATGATCGAGACCGCCGACATCGTCGCCGAGCGCTACAAGCTCAGCCGCGAGTACCAGGACGAGTACTCGCTGCAGTCGCAGCGCTTGATGGCCGCTGCCCAGGCTGCCGGCAAGTTCAAGGACGAGATCATCCCGGTCAAGACCCGGATGAAGGTGATCGACAAGGTCACGAAGGAAGAGTCGATGGTCGACGTGGTGGTCGACCGTGACGAGTGCAACCGCCCCGACACCTCGTTGGCTGGCCTGGCCAAGCTCGAGCCGGTCCGCGGTGCGGGCCACTTCATCACCGCCGGCAATGCCAGCCAACTCGCCGACGGCGGCGCTGCGGTCGTGCTGATGGAAGCCAAGGAGGCCGAGCGCCGTGGGCTGCAGCCGCTGGGCGCTTTCAAGGGCTGGGCAGTGGCGGGCTGCCAGCCCGACGAGATGGGCATCGGCCCGGTGTTTGCGATCCCCCGACTGCTGGCGCGCCATGGCCTGAAGATCGACGACATCGACTTGTGGGAGTTGAACGAAGCCTTCGCCAGCCAGTGCCTGTACTCGCGCGACAAGCTCGGCATCGACCCGGCCAAGTTCAACGTCAATGGCGGCTCGATCGCGATCGGCCACCCCTTCGGCATGACCGGCGCGCGCTTGAGCGGCCACATCCTGATGGAAGGCAAGCGCCGCGGCGCCAAGCACGTGGTGGTGTCGATGTGCATCGGCGGCGGCATGGGCGGGGCCGGCTTGTTCGAGGTCTTCTGACCCGGGCGCGCCGGCACGCTGCGGCCGGCATGCCTTGGCCAAGCGGCGAAGCACTCTTGTGAACGCGACCCGAAGTCTGCGTCGCGCTGCTGTTTCCGAGGTCTGCGCCCCGACCGGCAAATACCAGGAAAAGCGCGAGGCGATCTTGGTCGCTGCGGCGCAGGAGTTCAACCAGCACGGCATCAAGGGCGCCACCCTCGAGGGGGTGGCGGGCCGTGTCGGTCTGCTCAAGGCCAGCGTCAACTACTACTACCGGCGCAAGGAAGACCTGGCCGCCGACGCGATGCTGCGCTCGATCGCCGCGCTGCACGAGTTGGTGAGCGCAGCGCTCAAGGCCTCGGGCCCTGCCGAGCAGATCCGCAGCCTGTTGCGTGGCCAGGCGTCGCTGCTGGCCGATGTGGCCACCGGGCAGCGCAGCGAGCTGGTCTCGCTCAACGAGGTCCGCGCGCTGACTGCGCCGCAGGGCGATCAGGTGGCTGAGGCCTACAACGCGCTGTTTCGCAAGCTGCGGGCGATCTTCTCGGCATCGGGTTTCTCGGCACCAGGCCTCTCGGTATCCGGCAGCCACGATGGGCTGGCGCGTCCCGCGCATTTCGACCGCTTCGAGCGCAATGCGCGAACCTATCTGCTGCTGACACTGACCACCGGCATGCGGGTCTGGATGCGCAGGTTCGAGCCTGCAGACCATGGCCGCGCCGCCGACCAACTCAGCGACCTGCTGATCCATGGGCTGGCCTGCCAGCCCGAGCGCTGGAGCGAGCCCGCCGCGCTGGACTGGGCGCCGCCTGCCAGCGGCGAGCACGCCACGCGCGAGGCTTTTCTGCGCGCTGCGACCACCTTGATCAACGAGCAGGGCTACCGCGGCGCGTCGGTCGACCGAATCTCGGCTCGGCTGAACCTGACCAAGGGCTCTTTCTACCACCACCACGCCAGCAAGGACGACCTGGTCGCGCTGTGTTTCGAGCGCAGCTTCGACGTCATCCGCCGTACCCAGCTGTTGGCCATCGACAGGCTGACTTCGGGCGGCCAGCGGCTGGCTGCCACCGCCTGCGCGCTGGTGAGGTTTCAGCTCTCTGACCAGGGGCCGCTGCTGCGCGCCACCGCCCGCAGCGCGCTGGCCGATGCCAGCCGCAGCCTGACCGTCAGCCACATGGCTCAGCTCACCGAGCGCTTTGGGCGGTTCATCGTTGACGGCATGATCGAAGGCTCGATTCGCCCGGTCGACGCTTCGATGGCCGCCCAGCAAGTGGCGACCATGATCAACGCTGCATCGGCGCTGCGCTGGTGGGTGCCTGGCATGCTCCCTGACAGCGCGGTGCGTCTGTTTGCCCAACCTTTGTTCGTCGGTCTGCTGACGCCCTGCCCGGCTCGTGGGGTTCGCCCCGCTTGCCGGGCGGGTGAGTCGGCCGACCTTTCTTCACTTTCCCCAGGAGTCTTTCCATCATGACCGTGATCAATACCGTGACCTCGCTTGTCGTCGAAGACGGCATCGGCATCCTCAGCATCAACTACCCGCCCGTCAACGCCTTGTCGCAAGCCGTCCGCGAGGGCTTGGTGCAAGGCATGCGCGCGGCCAATGCCGACCCCGCCATCAAGGCCGTGGTGCTGATCTGCGAGGGCCGCACGTTTCTGGCCGGCGCCGACATCACCGAGTTCGGCAAGCCGCCGCGCGCACCTTCGCTGTTCGAGGCCCAGGACGAAATCGAAGGCGCATCCAAGCCCGTGATCGCTGCGATCCACGGCACCGCGCTGGGTGGCGGGCTCGAAGTGGCGCTGTGCTGTCATTACCGCGTGGCCGTGCCAAGCGCTAAATGCGGCCTGCCCG
>CALQBT020000307.1 GCA_943328885.2 Bordetella parapertussis
GCTTCGCTCAACCTCGACCTGTTGACCATTGGCGACGCTTTCGTCGTCGTCGTGGTCGGCGGCATGGGCTCGATCCCGGGGGCTTATGTCGCCGCGCTGCTGATCGCCGAAATCAAGGCGATGTGCGTCGGGCTGGGCACGGTCCAGGCTTTTGGTGTCGATTTCAGTTTTTCCAAACTCACGCTGGTGGCCGAATTTCTGGTGATGGCTGTCGTGCTGGTGTGGCGGCCCTGGGGCTTGATGGGGCGGCCGCAGGCGCCCAGCCGCAACAGCGCGGCGATCGAGCCGCCGCTTCGCGCTGCGGGCCGGCTGTTGCTGGGCGCTGCCGCACTGGCGGCTGTCGGCTTGCTGCTGCTGCCGCTGGCCACTGCTGGCAGCCCTTATGTCACGGTGCTCGCGATCGACTTGCTGACCGCTGCGTTGTTCGCCGCCAGCCTGCACTTCATCATGGGGCCGGCGGGCATGCACTCTTTCGGCCATGCCGCTTACTTCGGGCTGGGGGCTTATGCCGCCGCACTGCTGATGCTCAAGGCGGCTTGGCCAATGGAGGCCGCGCTCGCGGCTGCACCGCTGGCCGCTGGCCTGGGCGCAGCGGTGTTCGGCTGGTTCTGCGTTCGTTTGTCGGGCGTCTACCTGGCGATGCTCACGCTCGCGTTCGCGCAGATCGTCTGGTCGGTCACTTTCCAGTGGGACGAACTCACCGGTGGCAGCAATGGTCTGACCGGCGTCTGGCCGGCAGCCTGGCTGGCCGACAAGCGAAGCTATTACTTCCTGACGCTGGTGCTGGTGGCCGGTGGCGTGCTGGCGCTGCGCCGGATGCTGTTCTCGCCTTTCGGCTATGCGATGCGTGCGGGCCGCGATTCACCGCTGCGGGCTGATGCGATCGGCATCGACGTGTCGCGCATCCAGTGGGCGGCTTTCGTGGTCGCGGCGCTGTTTGCCGGGCTGGCCGGTTCGCTCTATGCCTTCAGCAAAGGCAGCCTGTCGCCCGACAGCCTGGGGGTGGGTAAATCGGTTGATGGTCTGGTGATGGTCTTGCTGGGCGGGGTGCAGACGCTGGTCGGACCGGTGGTCGGCGCGGTCAGCTTCACCTGGCTGCAGGACACGGTGGCGCGCAGCACCGACTACTGGCGCGCCATGCTGGGCGGCATCGTGTTGCTGCTGGTGCTGGCGTTCCCGCAAGGCATCGCGGGTTTTGTCGGCCAACTGGCGGATCGCTTGATCGAGCGCCGCCGGAGCGACGCATGAGCTTGCTCAGCGTCACCGGTCTGGGCAAATCCTTCGGCGGCAACCGAGCGGTCGAGGGCATCGATTTTTCGGTTGCGCCCGGCGAATTGCTCGCGCTGATCGGCCCCAACGGCGCGGGCAAATCGACGACCTTCAACATGGTCAACGGCCAGTTGAAGGCCGACACGGGTTCGATCCGGCTCGAAGGGCACGAGCTGATCGGCCGCAAGCCGCGCGAGATCTGGAAACTCGGCGTGGGCCGTACCTTCCAGATCGCCGAGACCTTTGCTTCGCTGACCGTGGTCGAGAACGTGCAGATGGCGCTGATCTCGGCCGACGCCCGCTTGTTCTCGTTCTGGCGCCGGGCGGCGGCCTATCGCCGTGCCGACGCGCTGGCCTTGCTCGACCAGGTTGGCATGGCGGCGCAGGCCGACCGGCCCTGCAGCGTGCTGGCTTACGGCGATGTCAAGCGGGTCGAGCTGGCGATCGCGCTGGCCAACAGCCCGAAACTGTTGTTGATGGACGAGCCCACCGCCGGCATGGCGCCGGCCGAGCGCCATGCGCTGATGGCATTGACCAAGCGTCTGGTGGTCGAGCGTGGCCTGGGCGTGTTGTTCACCGAGCACAGCATGGATGTGGTGTTCGCCCACGCTGACCGGCTGATCGTGCTGGCGCGGGGTCGCTTGATCGCGCAGGGCCGGCCGACCGAGATCCGCGATGACCCGCAAGTCCAGGCGGTCTACTTTGGCAGCGGCAAGACCTTCGAGAAGGAGGGCGGCGCATGAACTCTGTGAACGAGGTCTTGCTCGAAGCCAAGCAACTGTCCGCCTGGTACGGCGCAGCGCAAATCCTGTTCGACGTCGACCTGCAAGTGCGGCGCGGCGAGGTGGTCGCGCTGATGGGGCGCAACGGCGCGGGCAAGAGCACCACGCTCAAGGCCTTGATGGGCCTGATGTCCAAGAGGAGCGGTCAAGTCAGCTTCATGGGCCGCGACATCAGCAGCGCTGAGCCGCATGCGATCGCCCGTGCCGGCCTTGGTTTTGTGCCAGAGGATCGACGCATTTTTGCCGACCTGACGGTGTTGGAAAACCTCGAGGTCGCGCGCCAGCCGCCGCGGCGCTGGCCCGACGGCAGCGCCGCACCGAACTGGACCCCTGCCGCCTTGTTCGAGCTGTTTCCCAACCTCGGCGAGATGCCCGACCGACCGGGCGCGCGCATCAGCGGCGGCGAACAGCAGATGCTTACGGTCGCAAGAACCCTGATGGGCAACCCCTTGCTGGTGCTGCTCGACGAGCCCAGCGAGGGTGTCGCGCCGCTGATCGTCGAGCAGATGGTGCGCATGATCCTCGCGCTCAAGCGTCAGGGGGTCAGCATCCTGCTGTCCGAGCAGAACCTGCACTTCGCCGAGCTGGTGTCTGACCGTGCTTATGTGCTCGAGAAAGGCCAGATCCGCCATCAGGCCTCAATGGCCGATCTGGCGGCAAACGAAAAGGTGCGCAGGGCGTACCTTTCGATGTGAGTCAGCCATGGATCAGCCGGTATCGCGACCGATTCCTCCATCGATAGCCCTGCGGGTCAACGGCCGGGTCGAACACCTGGCCGTGGACGGCGCGGTGCCGCTGCTGACCGTGCTGCGCAACGACCTGGGGTGCAACGGGCCGAAGTACGGCTGCGGCCTCGGTCAATGCGGAGCCTGCATGGTGCTGGTGGACGGCGCGGCCGCGCGTGCTTGCGCTATTCCGCTGGCCGGGGTCGCGGGGCGCGAGGTGACCACGCTCGAAGGCCTGGGCAGCTTCGCCGGCCTTGGTCCATCGGCTGACGAACTGCACCCTGTGCAAAAAGCCTTCATCGCGACCCAGGCCGCGCAGTGTGGCTACTGCCTCAACGGCATGATCATCGCCACCGTCGCGCTGCTGCGTCGCCATCCGCGGCCCACTGAAGCGCAGGCCCGGTCAGCGCTGTCGCACAACCTGTGCCGCTGCGGCAGCCATCTGGAGATTCTGGCGGCGGTGCAGCTCGCTGCGCAGTGGATGGCTGATGGGGCTTCGTCGCCGGTGACCCGGTCATGATCGCGCCGCCGCGCGTCTGGCGCAGCCGCGCCGATTTCCGCGCAGCGCCTGATGCGCTGCTGGTGCTGCGCCAGCCACCGGTGCCGCCGCCGCCGACCCCGGGCCAGCCGGCCATCGTTGGGGCCAACCCGGCCGAGGGGCTGGAGGTCTTGCTTGCGCTGTACGACGCTGGCGGCGGCCAGGCCGCGGCGATCGCGCTGGTCGGCCATGTCGACCTGGGCACCGGCATCGCGACGGCCTATGGCCAGATCGCTGCCGAGGAACTCGATATCGCGCCTGACCAGGTCCAGGTGATCCTGGGCGACACCGCGCGCGCGCCCAACCAGGGCCCGACGATCGCCAGCACCTCGATCCAGCGTCATGCCGAGCCTTTGCGCCTGGCCGCAGCCCAGGCCAAGGCCTGGTTGGTTGCCGAGGCGGCCGCGCGCTGGGGCCTGCGGCCGCAGGACTTGCGCAGCGCCGAAGGCGTACTGCACGCACCCGATGGCCGCCGGCTGGCTTACGCGGAGCTGCTGGTCGGCCGCCATGTCGAGTTGATGCTCGACGACGCCACCGTCACCAAGCCTGAGGCCGATTACCGGGTGGTCGGGCGCTCGATTCCGCGCGTCGACCTGACGGCCAAGGCCAGCGGCGGAGATGTCTATGTCCACGACATGCGGCTGCCCGGTATGCTGCACGGCCGGGTGCTGCGCCCGCCGTATGCCGGGGTCGACGCCGGGGATTTCGTCGGCCGATCGCTGCTGAGCGTCGACGAGGCCTCGATCGCCCATCTGCCGGGCATTGAAAAGCTGGTCGTGATCGGCGACTTCATCGGCATCGTCGCCGAGCGCGAAGAGCAGGCCGAGGCTGCGGTCC
>CALQBT020000308.1 GCA_943328885.2 Bordetella parapertussis
CGCGGGTTGTCGAAGGCCGAGACGGTGTCGTCCGGGAACACGCCTTCCTGGTTGTTGGCGGCCTTGTTGCCGTTGACATAGCTGGACATGCCGGGGGCTGAATCGGTGACGATCGAGTTCAGCGAGGACGTCATCACCATGCCGGTGACCGGGAACTTGTCCATCGCCAGCCGGTCCTGCGCCATGCCTTGCAGATAGCCCTTGGCCATGATGCGCGCTGCGGTGCGGTGCGATGCGCCCATGCCGTCGCCCAGCAGGATGATGATGTTCTTGGCGACCTGGCCTTGGCCGGTCTGAATCGGCACCACCTCGAAGCTGCCCTGGCGGGTGCTGGTGTCGCCCCGGCTGTCGGTGGCTATGACGCTGAGCCAATGCAGCCCGGGTTGGCTGTTGGCGTAGGCCCGCAACGAGGCCACGACCGTGCCCTCGGCCAAGTCCTTGACCAGGCCGTTCTTGACCAGGCTGGTCTCGCCGCCGAACTGGTCGGCGGCGCCGCCATCGTGCTGCAGATCGGCCACCGGCTGGTCGTCGACCGAGAACCGAACGCGGGTGATGCGGGTGCCCGCGCTCGGCTGCACCGTGGCCTGCAGGTCGAACTTCTGACCCGGCAGGAAGCGCGCCAGCGTGGTGGCGGTCGCCAGCCGCGGGTTGGACGGCGGCGTCAGGCGCGAGATCGTGGGTGCGGCCTGGGCCGCTAGGGTGGCGCCCAGCGTCAGCGCGAGCAGCAGTGACTTGGCGGCCAGCGCGGACCCGTGGTGAAGGCATTCAGACAGCGGTGACATAGCATTCTTCGGCTGGGGATGGATAGGTTGGGCTTGCCGGGGCGGACCGTACACGTTCACGGCGATCGACTTGGCGATGACGGCGGGGGCAGCAGCAGCTGCGAAGTCCGCTCATCGAGCAGCAATCGCACCGACGACAGGTGGCCGTCGGGCTCTTCGCGGGCGCCGACCGACAGCCGCCCTTGCAACTGGATCAGTCCGCTGTAATTGGGCAGGGTGTGCGCTGCGGCCGGGCCGCTGAGGTGGACAAAGATGGCTTGCGCGGGCAGGTCGTCGGCCAGCGGCTCATCCTCATCGCTCAAGGCGATGGGCAGCGGCGACAGGACCAGCCGCCCGACCATCGGCAATTCGGCGCTGGCCATGTAACCGACCAGGCGCACCGTCAGGCCGTCGAGCGCGAGCAAGCGCGCGCTGGGCTCCAGCCCCTTGGGCCCGACCGGGCGCTGGAACATCTCGCTGAATCGCAGCTCTGCCACACCTGCTGGCGGCGGGGCTAGCAGGCCCGACACGGCCAGCGCTGGCGGTGCAGCCAGCGTGGCCTGACCGCCATGCGCCAAAACCGGCGGGCAAGCCAGCAGCGTCGTCATGGCCACCGCAGCGAGCATTCCGAACCGCTTGTGAGCAGTTTTATGGGCTCTCTGGAAACACCACGCTGCGGTCATCTCTTCAGTCCGGGCTTGGAAGGGGCTGTTGATGCTGAGGCCTGTCGATGACAGCCGCGTGACGCACGGCCGCCAAGGACAGTCGCCGCCGATCAATGCCAACCAGGCTCGCAAGCAAATGTGGCTTTGCCACTTTGCTTGATCCCCACGGGGGGCGGCCGGCTCTGGCCGGCCTTGGGGCGCTCAGGCGCAGCTGACCGCGCCCGAAGCCGTGACGGTGACCGACTTGCCCACGGCCGCGGTGTAGTGGGTCGACTTGACCGTGCTGACGAAGACAAAGTCGCCCTTGACCGCGGCCGCAGTGACCGTCATCAACAGGTAGCCGCGGCGGATGCTGTCGCGGTAGTTCAGGTCGTCGACCAGGCCCAGGCCCGGTCCGCAGAACGATTCAATACGTCGCGCCGTTCAGCCTGGCCGAGCACGAGGAAGACTACCGCACTGCCTGGGCGCACTTCGCCAGCCGAGCCGCGCCGCCTACAATATGACCAGTCTGGTCAGATTTGGAGAATCCCCCATGGAACACTGGCAACTGCAGGAAGCCAAGGCCCGCATGTCCGAGCTCGTCAAGCGCGCGCAAGCGGCGCCGCAGGGCATCACCTTGCACGGCAAGCCGGTGGCGGTGCTGGTGTCGCAAGCCACCTTCGACACGCTGTCGCAGGCCAAGGGCTCGTTGTTGGACTTCATGCAGGCCTCGCCACTGGCGGGCAGCGATGAGCCGGCCTTCGAGCGCGAGCGCAGCCGCACGCGCCGGGTGCCTAGGCTGTGAGCTATCTGGTCGATACCAACGTGCTGTCGGAGCTTCGGCGCATGGCGCCGAATAAGGCAGTGCAGGGCTGGTTTGCTGCGCGACCGGTGAGCACCCTCTATCTCAGCGTGCTCACCTTGGGCGAAATCCGCAAAGGCATCGAAGCCGTGGCCGACGCGCAGCGGCGAATGCGGCTGAACGACTGGCTTGAAGCCGACCTGCCGGCCTTCTTCACCGGCCGCATCCTGGGCATCGACATGGCCGTGGCCGACCGCTGGGGCCGAATGGTGGCGGCAGCCGGCCGGCCGCTGCCGGCCATCGACAGCCTGCTGGCCGCCACGGCCGCGCAGCATGGCCTGGTGCTGGTGACGCGCAATGTGCGCGACTTCGCGGGTCTGCCGGTGCAACTGCTCGACCCGTGGGCCGTGGCCCCGACATGAACTGATGTGATGTGATGCAAGGCGCATGCAGCCGCTGATCGCTGACGACCCGACAGCGTCGGGCGTTCGTTTGGCGACGATGCACCGTATCAAAGGGCTTGAGTTTGGGGTGGTGACTATTGCGGCCTACAAGGGTGCCGCTAAGTATGCTGAGCTATTTGCCCGCGATGCAGACGCGGGTGTGTCAGACGAAACTGATACAGCGGAACGTTCGCCAATTCAGGTTGCCGCGACGCGAGAAAAACGGCACCTGTTTGTGCTCGAAAGGCCGGAAAATTGAAGGGCGTAGCGCATCAAACGATGAGTGATTCTCCGGCTGGTGATGGACAGGCTGGCCTTGGAAGTCAGGAGTCGCGATGCTGAGGCCGTTCCATGACAGTGGCGTGACGCAAGCCTGCCAAGGACAGCCGGCGCCGATCCGCACCGGCCAAGCTCAGGCGTAGCTGACCGCGCCCGAAGCCGTGACGGTGACCGACTTGCCCACGGCCGCGGTGTAGTTGGTCGACTTGACCGTGCTGACGAAGACAAAGTCGCCCTTGACGGCGGCCGCAGTGACCGTCATCAACAGGTAGCCGCGGCGGATGCTGTCGCTGTAGTTCAGGTCGTCGACCAGGCCCAGGCCCGAGCCCGACACCTTGGCGACCGCGCTGCCGTCCATCGAACTGGCCAGGCCGCCCAGGCCGGCGCTCTCGAAGCCCGGGGCGGTGACCGATGAGCCGGCGAATTCAACGCCGACCTTCTCACCCGCCAGCGTGGTCAGGTTGGCGAACCAGGCGTTGTGCGAATCGCCCGACAGCGCGACCAGTTTCTTGCCCTGGGCCTTGACGGTTTGCAGCACGGCTTCGCGGTTGCTTGGGTAACCGTCCCAGGAATCCAGGTTGTAAGGCAGTCTGAGATTCACCGCCGGGTTCAGCAGCGCGGCCTGGCTGGGCGTCAGCGCGCCCGCGCCTGCGGTGGCTCGGGTGACCTTGGCGGTCAGGTAATCGCCTATGGCCACGCTCGGATCGCCGCCGGTGGCCGCGACCTGCAGCACCGAGGCCGGGAACCACATCTTGGCCATGATGTCCTGGTTGCCGAGGAACTGCCAGACCGCACCCGACTTCGACAGGCCGTCGGTCAGCCAGGTCTGCTGCGCGCTGCTGATCATCCGGTGGCTCGCGTCCGTGCCTGAGGCCAGCGCCGCGCCGTAGCGCGCCAAGCCACCGTCGGCGTCGCCATAGCTGTCGTATTGGCGGTCGCGGCCCTCGATCCGGGTGTCGAGCATGTGCAGGCTGAACAGGCTGCCGAAGTCGAAGCTGCGGTAGATCTTGAGCAGGTTGGCCGCGTCGGGCGTGCGGATCGGCATCCACTCGTGGTAGACCCGAGCGGCGATGTTCTTGCGCGTGATCCAGTCACCCTGGGTCGCCGGGTTGTGGGTCTCGGCGCCGCCGACATAGGCGTTGTTGGCGAACTCATGGTCGTCCCAGACCGTGATCCTGGGCATCTTGGCGTGCAGCGCCTGCA
>CALQBT020000309.1 GCA_943328885.2 Bordetella parapertussis
CGTGCCGCGACATTCGCGCATCCTGATCGACTTGAACCGCTCGCCTGAGAACGTGCCGATGTACCCGGGTGTCAACAACACCGAGCTGTGCCCGACCCGCTTCTTCAGCGGTGACCCGATCTACCGCGAGGGCTGCGCGCCCACGCCCGACCAAGTGGCGCAGCGGCGCGAGCGCTACTGGCAGCCCTACCACGATGCGCTGGCGGCTGAGCTGGCCAGTCTCAAGGCCAGCCACGGCCACGCGATGCTGTGGGACGGCCACAGCATCCGGTCTCAGCTGCCCTGGTTGTTCGACGGCCAGCTCCCGGACCTGAACCTGGGCACTTCGGCCGGTGCGAGCTGCTCGCCCACGCTGCGTGCCGCGCTGATGCAAGTGCTCGACGAGCAGTCGGGCTTCAGCCATGTCACCGACGGCCGTTTCAAAGGCGGCTACATCACGCGCCAGTACGGCAAGCCTGCCAGCGGCGTGCAGGTGGTGCAGCTGGAGAAATGCTGGTCGAGTTACATGGACGAGTCGCCGCCCTGGGTGCTGGCGCCAGAACGTGTCGCGCGGCTGACGCCCTTGCTGCGCAGCCTGCTGCGCACGATGCTGGACTGGCGGCCCGATGCCTGAACCGGGCGCCACACCCGCGATGCTCTGGGCGCCGGCCGCCTGGCTGCCTGGAGGCTGGCAGCAACAGGTGTTGCTGAGGATTGGCAGCGACGGCTGCTGGGGCGAGGTCAGCGCCGGCGTCGCGCAGCCGCCGGAGCGCGCGCAAAAGCTGTCAGGGCCCTTGCTGCCTGGCCTGGTCAATGCCCACAGCCACGCTTTCCAGCGCGCTTTTGCCGGCTTGTCGGAGCGCCGCGACGCGCAGAGCGATGACTTCTGGTCGTGGCGGGCGCAGATGTACGCGGTCGCGCTGCGCATCACGCCCAGCCAATTGCAGGCGATTGCCGCCCAGCTCTACGTCGAGCTGCTGCAAGGCGGCTACACCCAGGTCTGCGAGTTCCATTACCTGCAGCGCGACATCGATGGCAGCGCCTATGCCGACCCGCTGGCCATGGGCTGGGCGCTGGCCGATGCGGCGCAGGACGCTGGCCTGGGCCTGACGCTGCTGCCGGTGCTCTACGAGCGCGCAGGGTTTGGCCAGCCCGCGCTGCGCGAAGACCAACGGCGCTTTGCGCTGGACGCACCAGGCGTCTGGGCGGCGGCCCGCGAGATCGGCGCCAGCGCCAGGCCGCTGCTCAGCGCAGGCTTGGCGATGCACTCGCTGCGTGCCGCGAGTCCGGGGTCGATCCACGCGCTGCGCGGCCTGGCGCACAACTTTGGCGGGCCAATCCACCTGCATGTGGCCGAACAGGCTGCAGAGGTCGACGACTGCATCGCGGCCACTGGCGACAGACCGATCGCCTGGCTCGCGCGCGAGCATCTGCTCGACGCGCGCTGGCAGCTGGTGCACGCCACGCACAGCGAGCCGGCAGAGATCGAAGCGGTCGCGCGCAGCGGCGCCGGCGTGGTGCTGTGCCCGAGCACCGAGGCCAACCTTGGCGACGGACTGTGCGACCTGCGCGGCTGGCTCGGCACAGCCTCGCCGCTGTCGATTGGCTCGGACAGCCATGTCACGCGCGACTGGCGTGAAGAGCTGCGCTGGCTCGACTACGGCGCTAGGCTGCAGCTGCGCGCGCGCAACGTGGCGGCTGCACCAGACCAAGCCCAGCCCTCGACCGCGCAGCGCTTGTTCTCGCGCGCCTTGGCCGGCGGCGCGGCAGCGATGGGTCAGACGCGCTGGGGCTTGGTGGCGGGCGCGCGCGCCGACGCGCTGCTGATCGACACCCGGGACAGCCAACTGCTGGGCATCCCGGCTGACCGACTGCTCGATGCGATGGTGTTCTCCAGCCCGGCCAGGCCCTGGCGCGAGGTGATGGTGGCGGGGCGTTGGAGGCTGCGCGAACCCGGCTCCGTCGAGCGCATCGCCCAGCGCTTCGCGCAGGCGATGGACGAGCTGTGGTCAGGCGCCGAAGGATTCAAAAATACACTGTAAAACAACACATTAGCATTGCAAGACGTGGCAACCCGTGGCACCAAGTGGCACCAGTTGTGTGCCCAAATTTTGCCCCGATAGCAGGTGGATCTGACCTTGCCCCTGGATTCCGCATTCCATTGCCGCTGTCATGCGCGGGGTTGCCGGGGGTTGATCGGCCCGCCAGTTTTCTTCGAACCGCATCGGGCTGACATAGGCCAGCGTCGGGTGCAATCGGGTGCGGTCGAGTGCGGTCGGGTGCGGTCGTGCTACGTCTTTCGACGGCAAGGTCAATCGAGTCCGTCACCGCCAACCCGGTGCTGCACACACGCGACCTCGGCGGCTCCGCGACCACCGCGCAAGTGACCACAACGGTGTGCCGACTACTGGCCAACCCGCTGGCGCGCGGCGCGGCCTGAGGCCATCATTGGCTGAACGCATGCGCCCACTGGAGACCTTCGATGAACCGCACCCTGATCGCCGCTCTGGCCTTGCTGGCCGCCGCCGTGCATGCCCAGCCCTGCCCCGAGAAGAACCTGATGTATTGGCAGCCGTTCCCGCCTGGCGGGGAATCGGACATCTCGGCGCGCCACCAGCAGATGGTGTTGAGGAAGAAATGCCCGGCGATCGACACCGTTATCCAGTACAAGGCCGGCGGCGGCGGTGCGGTGCTGTGGGGCTCCGTCAACACCCTGCCCGCCGACGGCGTCACCGTCTATGGCGTCAACCTGCCGCATCTGGTGCTGCAACCGATGGAGGGCCAGGTTCAGTACAAGATCACCGACGTGACGCCGATCTTTTGGTACCACTACACGCCCGACGCGCTGGTCGTGCCCGAGGCCAGCCCTTACAAGACCTTCACCGACTTCCTCAAAGCCGCGCAGGCCACACCCGACAAGTTCAACCTCGGCGGCTCGGCGCTCAATTCGGCCAACCATGCCGCGCACGAGCGCATGAATGCGGCCTTCAAGATCAAGACCAGCTATGTTCCTTACAAGGGCACCGGTGACCTGGCCAACGCCGTGCTCGGCGCGCAGATTGACGGCGCGATGACCTACACCGCGTTCGCCATCAACAACAAGACCCGCGTGCGCGCGCTTGCAGTGGCCATGGAAAAGCGCCACCCGCTGCTGCCCGACGTGCCAACCTTCAAGGAGCTTGGTGTCGATTGGGTCGACGGCGCTTACCGAGGCATCGGCGTGCCCAAGAGCACTTCGGCTGAAGCCAAGAAGCGGCTGTCGGATCTGTTTGCATCCTTGAATGCCGACCCCGAGATGAAAGAGCTAGCCTTCAAGAGCGGTTTCGAGCTGGTCAACGTCGGCCTCGACGGAATGGACGCGTTCATGAAGGAACGCGCCAGGGTCTATACCGAAGTCGGTCGGAAGATGGGGTTGGGAAAATAGCGCCGCAGGCCGGCGCCGGACCGGGCCCCTCGAGGGCGCGGTAGCAAGGCGGGTTCGTGATCAGCGACAGCCATCAAGGCGGCGGTCTCAAGGTTTCTCAAGGCAATCCGGCTGCACTGTCAGGTGCACCACTTCATGTGCAGCGCCCACCCCCTGGCGCATGCCGGCAAGGACCCAGCGGCGCATGCACAGTTCGGTCATCAGCACGGTATCAGTCCTGGAGAATGGCTGCACTCGATCGTCTTCAATGCTCAGAACAGACACCAAATGTCGCGGCCAGACGCCTACACCGAATCGGCGCGCCGAGCGTTCTGACAGTCACCATCGGTTAACCTTGGCCATTGCTACTCCGCACTCAGCGCGCTGACGCTTGATCTCATGCAGCTCACCGATCTCAAGACCTTTTGTGCTGCGCTCAGCGGCGACCTCGACGTGCGTTTCCAGCGTTTGCTTCAGCATCGCCAGCACATCATGGATTCAAAAGTGATGACGTTGCGTGTCGCGCCGGCCGGTTCAGACGGTGTGGCGACATGAGGCCGGATACCGTGACGATGCCTGCAACCGCCAAGGTCGGTTTGGCCGCCGCGGCTGGCTGAGCCCAGGCTGCTGCACGACACCGCCGACAAACGATGTCGCGCTCTTTCATGTCCAGTGTGTTCACCGTGGCTGGCGGCGCCGCCGTGGCACAGGCCATTGCGTTGGGGGCCTTGCCTTTCATCACC
>CALQBT020000310.1 GCA_943328885.2 Bordetella parapertussis
CCTCGGGGCCTGGGGTGACGGGGTGGCAGGGCTGTTCACGGTCAGAGGCCTTGCGCTTGCATGTGGCAGGCCAGGTCGACCATGCGGCAGGCGTAAGCCATCTCGTTGTCATACCAGGCGTAGACCTTGAGCATCGTGCCAGCGGTGACCAAGGTGGACAGCGCGTCGATGACCGCGCTGCGCGTGTCGCGGGCGTAGTCGGCGCTGACGAGCGGCCGTTCTTCGTAGCCCAGGATGCCGGCCAGCGGGCCCTTGGCGGCTTTGGCGAAGAGGCTGTTCACTTCCTCGGCCGTGGTCTCGCGCTTGAGCTCAAACACGCAATCGGTCAGCGATGCGTTGAGCACCGGCGCGCGCACCGCATGGCCGTTGAGCTTGCCTTTGAGCTCGGGGTAGATCAGCGCGATGGCCGTGGCGCTGCCGGTGGTCGTTGGCGCCAGGCTCAGCATCGCGCTGCGGGCACGTCGCAAGTCCTTGTGCGGCGCGTCGACCATCAGGTTGGTGTTGGTCGGATCATGGATCGTGGTGATTTGGCCGTGGCGGATGCCGATCGCCTCATGCACGACCTTGACCACCGGCGCCAGGCAATTGGTCGTGCAGGATGCGGCCGTCACGATGCGGTCCCGCGCCGGGTCGTAGAGCTGGTGGTTGATGCCGACCACGATGTTCAGGACGTCGCCGACCTTCACCGGCGCGGCCACGATCACGCGCTTAGCGCCCCGGTCGAGATGGCCCTGCAGTGTCTCGGGCGTCAGGAACTTGCCGGTGCACTCCAGCACCAGGTCAACGCCGAGATCGCCCCACGGAATCTCGGCGGCGCTAGGCTGCGATGAAAACGCCAGTTGCCGGCCGGCGATGCGGATCGTGTTCTCGCCCTCGGCGGCGATGTCTGTTCGCCAACGGCCCTGAACGCTGTCGAAAGTCAGGAGGTGAGCGGTGGCGGCGGCACCGCCCTTGAGTTCGTTCAGGTGCACGACCTCCAGACGGTTGCCGGCGCGCGGGTCTTCTGACGGCCGATCTGCGGCGCCCATCGCGGCACGCAGTGCCAGCCGGCCAATGCGGCCCATCCCGTTGATTCCGACTCTCATGATGACCTCGTTGGCGATGCGCAAGACCGCTGAGTGACAGGTAATATTTCTATTGTTGTTGAACTCTAAGATGATTGTGTGACCAAGCCGTGACAGACAGACGATGGGCAAAAGACCAGGCGCTGACGCCTCACCACCCGGGCCTTTGTCGGCAAGCCTGAGGACAGCAGTTGAAGCGCCTGGGTCGAGCGAGCCTCGGGCCGTCGGGTCACAATCTCGCGCATGGACAAACCCAAGCTCGATGCGGCCTATGGCTCGGATCCAAACGGTCTGATCTGCGGCCACCTGTTGCTGGTCGATGCACCGGGACGCCCGGTGTCGCTAGATGAGGCCCTGAGATGGTTGGCGGTTGCACCGGCGGCCGGTAAGCGCGATTTTGTCTGGCTGCACTTCAACCTGGCCGACGCTGCCGCCGAGCAGTGGATGAGGACCGAGTTGCAGCTGGTGCCCGAGTTCTTTGAGGCCTTGAAAGAGGGTTCGCGCTCGACCCGCATCGAGGACGCCGCCGACCAGCTGATCGCGGTGATCAACGACGTGGTCTATGAGTTCTCGTTCGAGCCGTCCGAGATCGAGTCGCTGTGGCTGACCGTCACCCAACGCTTGGCGATCAGCGCGCGAACCCACCCGCTGCGATCGATCGATCGGCTGCGCCAGGCCGTCAACGAGGGCTGCCGCTTCGACTCGTCGGTGGCGCTGCTCAACCACCTGCTGCACGACCAGGGCGATGTGCTGGTACACATTGTTCGCGAAGCCACGCTGCAAGTCGATGCACTCGAGGACAAGCTGCAACACGGCAAGCTCAGGCCCAGACGGGCCGAGCTGGGCAAGCTGCGCCGGGTGCTGGTGCGGCTGCAGCGCCTGCTCGCGCCCGAGCCCGGCTCGCTGTTCCGGCTGCTGCGCCAACCGCCGCCCTGGATTTGCCCCCCACGACCTCGACGAGCTGCGCCAATCGACCGAGGAGTTGGTGCAGCGCGACCTGGCTGCGCTGCAGGAGCGCATCAAGCTGCTGCAGAAAGAGATCGTCGCCCAGGTCGGCGAGCAGACCAACCGCAGCGTCTTCACGCTGACCGTGGTCACCGTGCTGGCCTTGCCGATCAACATCATCGCCGGGCTGCTGGGCATGAACGTGGGTGGCATCCCGCTGGCCGACAACCCACACGGCTTTCTCGTGATCGCGCTGATCGTGCTGAGCTTCACCGTGATTGCAGGCTGGATCGCGCTGCGCACGCGCGACTGAAACATCGCCCTCGACCCCACAGGACCACCCAAGATGGACATCGACCCCAGGGAGTTGCAGTGCCAGGCCGAAACCGCTCGCAACGAACGCGAAGCGCGCAGCGCCAGTCTGAACACTGCAGTGGCCGCGACGATCGCCCTGCTGACGACCTTCATGGGCATCTGCAGGGTCAAGGACGACAACATTGTCCAGGCGATGCAACAGGCCCAGGCCGACAAGCTGAACTACCGCGACGACCAGTTCGACCTGTCTAACGCGCCGATCGCGATCGCAGTCTCGCTGCTGGCCGTCACCGCGCTGACCCGGCTCTGGCTGCTGTACTGGGTCTCGCTGCTGCCCACAGCGCACGGCTTGCTGATGGACATGGCCGGGCTGACGGCTTGGGACTTCCATCCGACGGCGCTGGTCGAACTGCTGTGCTGAGCCCCCCTCTCCGTCCACCCACCAATCTGGAGCCCGCAATGCGCAAACTGCTTGCAAGCCTCGCACTGGCCGCCGCGCCCTTGACCAGCCAGGCCATCGAAGAACCCGCCCACGAGGTGCTGCGCCGCATCGACAAGGTCGAGCTGCGCCAGTACGCGCCCTATGTGGTGGCGGAGGTGCTGGTGACGGGTCCGGCAGACAAGGCCGGCAACCTGGCCTTCCCGATGCTGGCTGGCTACATCTTCGGCAAGAACAAGGGCGACCGGAAATTCGCGATGACCGCACCGGTGACCCAGACCCCGGTCAAGCTGGAGATGACCGCCCCGGTGACCCAGACCGTCACCGCCGGCGGATACCTGGTGCAGTTCGTGCTGCCCAGAGGCGTGACCATGGAATCTGCGCCCGAGCCAATCGACGCGCGGGTCAAGCTGCGCGAGGTGCCCGCCAGCCGGATTGCGGCGATCACTTACTCAGGTTTCTGGTCTGAGGCCAACGAGGCCGAGCACCTGGCCCAGCTCAAGACCGTGTTGCAGTCTGCCGGTCTGGCCTGGACCGGGGAGCCTGTGCTGTCGCGCTACGACCCGCCTTGGACTCCCTGGTTCATGCGGCGCAACGAGATCTGGCTCAACCTGCCCTGAGTCACCCACGAGCTCGGGTCGATCGGTCCGGGCCGGCATTGCGCCGAGGCAAGCCCCGAGGCGGCGGGGCGGCCGATGATGCGCGGTCCATGCATGCGCAACCCAGTGACCCGAGGCTTCAGTGAAGCCGACGACCCAACACCGGCTGGTCAGGCGCCTGACCCAGGCCTTCAGCGCTTTCCTGCGACGCCAGCGCAGGCTCAGGCATTTCGCCAGGCCACCGCTGCTCGAGATCCTGGGCGGACGTGGCAGCGCCCAGCCCGCCCCGGAACAGATGTCGCGCGATCTGCTGCGGCTGGCGCAGGACGACCCGGCAGCGGCAATCAACCGGCTCAAGTCGCACCCGGAAGGCTTGAGCGCGCGTGAGGCCCACGCGAGGCTGGCGCGCCACGGCCCCAACGAGGTCGAGCACGATGCAACACTGCCGGCCTGGCTGCACCTGTGGCATTGCTACAAAAACCCGTTCAACCTGCTGCTCAGCGCACTGGCGCTGCTGTCCTGGTTCGGCGCCGACGCCAAAGCCACGGTCGTGATCAGCATCATGGTGGCGCTGAGCACGGCGATCCGCTTCGTCCAGGAAGGCCGCTCGCACCGCGCCGCCGAAGGGCTGAAGGCGATGGTCGGCAACCGGGCGACCGTGATCCGGCGCGGCGCCGCAGGCAACGGCGGCCAAACCGCCGGGCCACGTGAGATCGCGCTGCGCGAGCTGGTGCCGGGCGATCTGGTCGCG
>CALQBT020000311.1 GCA_943328885.2 Bordetella parapertussis
ACCTTGCAGGTCTTGAACAATCCGCGCGAAAGCGGTGCAAGCCTGCCCACCGGTTTGCTGGTCCACCAGCCCAGGCTGCAGCTGCAAGCCAGCCAGGAAGTGCCTGCCCAGTCTCTTGGGCAAATCGTCGACCAACTCGATCTGCGCCTGGATGCGCCCCATCTGCTGGTGCTGGATGCGCCCGGCCAGGCCGGGGCCATCCTGCAGGCCAGCCTGGACGTGTTGCCGCGCTTTGCGTGGTTGGTGCTTCGAACCGGCACCGAGCCGCTGTATCAGGGCGATCTACCAGGCGCCGACCTGATCGCTCTGCTGCACGACGCTGGCTTCGACCTGATGGTCGAGGATGCCGACACCTTGCCGCCACACCGAGAGCTGCTGCTGCAACGCAACCCGTCGAGGGTGCAATTGCTGCAGCTTGGGCAGCGTCTGGAGGCGGCACTTGCAGAGCTGGCGCAGGGTCGAGTTCAGATTGAAGCGCTGACTGCAGCCATGGCGGAGGCGGAGAAGACTGCGGGCAAACGCAAAGTGCAGGTCGAGGAGCTCTTCGCGGCCAAAGTCGAGGCAGAGAAGATTGCCGGCAAGCGTGCGACGCAAATCGAAGCGCTGAGCGAAGCCAAGGCCGAGCTGGAGAAGGCTGCCGCCAAACGCGCAGCGCAGACCGAAGCCATGGTGCAAGCCCAGGCGCAAGCGGATCAGATTGCTGGCGAGCGTGAAGCAAAGAGCCTGCAGAAGATCGAAGCACTGACGAGTGAAAACGCAGAGCAGCGCAAGGGGCGCGAAGAGCAGGCCAAGCTGGCGGCCGAGCGCCAGTCGCAAATCGAAGCGCTGGCGCAGGAAAAGGCAGACCTCGCCGCAGCGCGCGACCTAGAAGCCAAGGCCAAGAACGCTGCACTCAGCCAGCGAGATGCCGAGGCAACCGCAAAGAACCAAGCGCAGGCACAACGCGAGGCAGAGGCGAAAGCCAAGGCCGAAATGGCCACCCAGCGCGATGCGCTCAGTGCCGAAAGGACTCAACTCGTCTCGGCGCGAGACCTCTTGGCGAAGGATAGGGCCAGCCTTTCACAGCAACTGAAAACCATGGCCAAGGCAAGCGAAGATCTCTCAGAAAAACTCAAGGTCGCAGAGGCAGGCAACCAGGAGTTGGCCCACCGCCAGCAGCTGATGAACGACGAACTGGTCAAAGCCGAGGCGCAAATCGAGTTGATCAAGGACTTGCTGCTGCGCGAGCCTGGCCTCTGAGTACTTCTATCTTGCGTGGCTGCCCTGACCCAATGCGGTACTTCGCCCCGACTTTGGACGTAACCATGCGCCGAAACCGCTTACACCTTCATACATTGCCGCAGTACTCAGTGGCCCGTGCTGCGCAAAGCCAGCGCGACCAGCCGAACCTCCGGGCCGAAAAGTGACGCTGACCGATATTGGCGCGGTTTTTGATCGCTGGTGGTCTAGGCTTCGCCTGCTGACGCGGCCTGGCCGGACTGAAATTGCGCCAGTGGATTCAGACGCCACAAATAGCAGAAGCAGTATTTCAGAGAGTGTGCAGGGCGCAGCCTTTCCTTACGACGAAAACCTGCTCGAACGCAGCCGCACCCAATGGCAGTTTGGTGACTGGGAGAGTTTGGCCAAGATCGAGCGCGACACCCTTCAGCACCATCCAGACAGAGCCAAACTCGCATTGCTCGCTGCCGCTGGGCATCAGTCCTTGGGCGATGCTGCTGAAGCGCGTAAACACACAAGGCTTGCGATTGACTGGGGTTGCAGCAAGAAATTGGTCACCCAGATTTTGATATCGGGGGTCCATAACACCCTGGGTCGTGCCGCCGGCATTGTGGGTCAGCACCAAAGACTGCTCAGGCATTTTGAGTCCGCCATCACGGTCGGCACGCCGGGGGCAGATCAGCGCTTGCTGACACAAGCCCGCGTCAATGAGCAATACCGCCAACTCGCGCTGTCCAACCTTCAACTCAGAGCACCAATCGACGGCATAGCGCCAGCACCGGATCTCCAAAAACAGCGAACATTGACTGTCAACATCATCGCGACCCATCAATTGGGCGATGCCTGGTCCGGTAACACCATCAATACCGTCATATTCCGCCATCATGGAATTCTCACCAGCGGTCAAAACCAGTTCACCGCTTTTTACGTTGATGCCCAGACCATGCGCGTGGTGCAGCGTGACCTGATTCTCGACACCCTCCAGACCCATGACATCCACGGCGAATACAACCTGAAGGATGCTCACAACAGCATCAGCCTTGGCATCGATCGGGCAGGGCATCTGCATATCAGCTATGACCATCATGCCACTCAACTTCGCTATCGAAGGTCGATCTGGCCGGTCGGCCCGCTCAACGCGCTCAATGAATGGACGGCTGAGAAGCCCATGACAGGCCAACATGAAGCAAGGGTGACCTACCCGACCTTCATCCTGCCGAGGAAAGGGTTTCCGTTAACACTGCTGTACCGCGACGGCAACAGTGCCAAGGGCACCGCCAGACTCAAGACCTTCGATGAGAAGGCGCAGACCTGGTCGGATCACCCGGTGCCGATTCTCAGCGGCACTGAACAAAAGCCTTGGACCAGCAACGCTTACTGGAACCACCCCGCCATCGGCAAAGATGGTTCGCTGCACCTATCCTTTGTCTGGCGTACCCACAGTCTGGGCGAGGAGAAACGTGTCAACAACCTGAATATCGGGTACGCCCACTCAAACGACAATGGTTTGACATGGTACACATCAAAAGATATTCAATACAAATTGCCGATCACCCAGGTCAACGCTGAGGTCATATATCCGGTATCGCCAGGCAGCAACCTCATCAATCAGACCAGCATGGCGCTGGACAGCCAAAACAGACCGCACATTGTTTTCTATTCCAACGATCCAGAAGGTATTCCCCAGTACCAACACCTGTGGTTCAACGGAAAAATCTGGCGGCACCAGTTCATCTCCAAGCGGGTGACAGCTTTCAGCTTGCAGGGTGGCGGCACATTGCAAATTCCAATCAGTCGTCCGGAAATATTGATCGACAGCGATGATAACGTCTATGTGATAACACGGGGCGATACGACACAAGACAGGATGGCAGTAACATTTTTGAATTCGCCAGAATATAGTTACGAGGAATATGCCGATTGCGTCCTTTATGACCAAAACCTTGGCTTTGCAGAGCCCATCATAGATCGTTCGCGGTGGGCAACAGAAGAGACTCTGACAATGCTGCTCCAGCATAACCAGCAGCCAGACAACGATCTTGGCCACCAGAGTACTCAGAGCCCAATAGCATTGATCGATTACCAACTGAATCCACGGCTTCAAAATCCTGCTGACCCCCGCACGGTCGTTATTTGAGCTCGAATATGGGCAGCCCTGAAACATTGCCACTAAAAGAGTCACATATGTCGCCCAGAATAGGCGGTGCACACTTGTCGAGCCTAAGTCAAGCGCCGGCCCGGGGCGCGTGGGTCGATGCAAGCCATCGATGATCAGGCTTTGCTCCTGCAGCGCAATGCGCTTACCCTCGCGCTCAGAGGTTCACAAGGGAGTAATCAACAACATCTGGGCGCGCGAACCTCACCCTATCATTGTTATTATTTAAAAAATATAAAAAATATTTCTAAAAATTATTGAAAGAATTTAATTTTTAGAAATCGCCTGCGACAAAATATTAATATTTATTAGTGAAATTATGGAAATCTATAAAGTTGATTTGACATGAAAAATGACAAAGGGGGCATAATTATTGTTGGCGTCGCAAGAGGCGGCACTTCACTGCCAGCCAGCATCTGTCATCACCTTGGAATCTGGATGGGGAAAATGGGGCCTAGGTATGAAAATCCATATCTCCAGTGGGCCGTACATGCCAACAGGTGGGACGTTGTGGAGAAGTTAGTTAATGAGATTTGTGCTGCTAAAGATTTTTGGGGATGGAAATTGCCGAAACTGATTGATCACCTTGAATTAATAGATGATACGCTACCGGTGAAGGGCTATATTTTTGTAAAAAAGAATATTAACTCTGTCGCGAGAAGAAAAAGTAAATTTGATCCAAATGCATATGATATTAATGTTGAGCGTATAAAAAAACAATACCTAAAAATAGAC
>CALQBT020000312.1 GCA_943328885.2 Bordetella parapertussis
GCCGCGACCCGGCGTTACGAGCGGCGATGCGGCAGTCGCACGCGGGCAGTTCCTGGCATCAGCACCGTGGCTTGCTCGTCTTCTTCCCAGACCTCGAGGGCGACTTCGTCACCCTCGATCGCGGTGACGCGGCCCTTGAAGATGAGGTCTCGGTCGGGGAATGCCCGTCCCCTGTTCTGCCAAGAAAGCGCCAGCAAGCGGCCGGCCGGACCGGCCCAGTCGAGCGCGAACTGCGACAGCCACGAACCTTGCAGCGGACCGTGGACCAGCAGATCGGGATGGCCTTCGACCGCGGCGTAGTCTCGGTCGTAGTGGATACGGTGCGGGTTGTTGGTCGCGGCGCTGAACAGGAACAACTGCGCGCGGCTCGCATTCTTGACCATCGGCGGCAGTTCCTGGCCCACCGTCACATCCTCGACATGGCGTTGCGAATTCATCGGGCGATGCTCCTGCCCAGCGCTCTGGCGACCATGCGGCCGCGCTGGTCGGTGTAAGTGGTCTCGGTCACCTGCAGCACGAACGGTCCTGAGCTGCCGGTCTTCTCGTCGAGTGACTTCAGCCGCATCTGCGAGGTGATGGTGTCGCCGGCGAGGACGGGTTCGAAGAATTCCCATTCCTCGCCGCCGAACATCACGCGCTCGACGTTGAGCGCCACGCGCCGACCACCGGTCCGGTACAGGCCATCCTCGCGGACTTCGTCCAGGGGTTGCGTCGGTGCGAGCGACCAGGCGAGGAACACCGGTGGCACGAGCGTGCAGGGATAACCGGCTGACAGCGCGGCCTCTTCATCCAGGTATAGCGGGTTCAGATCACCGCAGGCCAGCGCAAAACGCCGGGCCTCCTTGGCCGTGATGGTCGCCGTCAGCGGGTCGCCCAGCAGTTCGCCGACCATCCGCCGTGTCTCATCGGGTACCAGTGATTGTCCTGTCATCGCGCCACCTCCGGGTCTTCTCGTTGCATGCTACCAGTGCTGGCCAGGCCTGCGAGCGATGCGCTCAGCCCGCCTCGCCTGCGCTACATCACCGCGCCGACCTGCCAGGGCACGAACTCGCTCTGACCATAGCCGTGCAGCTCGCTCTTGCTGTGCGCACCCGACGCGGTGGCGAGCACCATGTCGAAGATGCGCTGGCCCATCTGGGCGATCGAGCTGGTGCCGTCGATGATCTCTCCGCAGTTGATGTCCATGTCGTCTTCCTGGCGCTGCCACAGCGCGGTGTTGGTCGACAGCTTGAGCGAAGGCGAGGGCGCGCAGCCTTAGGCTGATCCGCGCCCGGTGGTGAAGCAGATCAGGTTGGCCCCGCCAGCGACCTGCCCGGTCGCACTGACCGGGTCGTAGCCGGGGGTGTCCATGTAGACGAAACCTGCCGCGCGCACCGTCTCGGCATACTCGTAGACTGCCTGCAGGTTGGTCGTGCCACCCTTGGCCACGGCGCCCAGAGACTTCTCGAGAATCGTCGTCAGACCACCGGCTTTGTTGCCCGGAGAAGGGTTGTTGTTCATCTCGCCGTCGTTGTTGCGGGTGTATTGCTCCCACCACTTGATGCGCGCGATCAGCTTGTCGGCGATCTCCGGCCTGACCGCGCGGCGCGTCAGCAAGTGCTCGGCGCCGTAGATCTCAGGGGTCTCCGACAGGATCGCCGTGCCGCCGTGCGCGACCAGCAAGTCGACCGCCGCACCCAGCGCCGGATTTGCGCTGATGCCCGAGTAGCCGTCCGATCCGCCGCACTGCAAGCCGATCGTGATGTGCGACGCGCTGCAGGGTACGCGCTGGGCCAGGTTGGCCTTGGGCAGCATCGCCTGCACCAGTGCGATGCCTTTGTTCACCGTCTTGGTGGTGCCGCCCGAGTCCTGGATGTTGAAGACCTGCAGCTCTTCGCCTTCGCGCAGGCTGCTGTGCGCCAGCCAGGCGTTGATCTGGTTGGCCTCGCAGCCCAGACCGACGACCAGCACGCCGGCGAAGTTGGCGTGGGTCGCATAGCCTGCGAGCGTGCGCTCCAGGATGCTCATGCCCAGGCCTTCCGAGGCCATGCCACAGCCTGTGCCGTGCGTCAGCGCGACAACGCCGTCGACGTTCGGAAAAGCCGCCAGCGCCTGCGGGTTGGTGCGGCGCGAGAAGTGGTCAGCAATCGCTCGGGCGGCTGTCGCCGAGCAGTTCACGCTCGACAGGATGCCGATGTAGTTGCGCGTCGCGACGCGGCCGTCGAGCCGCCGGATGCCCATGAAGCTGGCTTCGAGTCGTGCCGGTTCGGGCTTGACGTCGGCACCGACGGCGTAGTCGCGTGCGAAGTCCCCGCCCTTGTCGCCCACGCCCAGGTTGTGCGTGTGCACATGCTCGCCTGCGGCGATGGGCTTGCTGGCAAAGCCGATGATCTGGTTGTAGCGGCGCACCGGCTCGCCCGGCGTTATTGCCCTCGTGGCGATCTTATGGCCGGGCGGTATCAGCCCTCTGACGGCGATGCCTTCGACATGGCTGCCCCCCAGCAACTGGCTGCGGGCAATCAGGACATCGTCGGCGGAATGTAGGCGGATGAAGGGTGTCATGGCGGGGCTTTCAGCAATCGGGCGAAGACATCGGGCGAAGACAAGGGCAGGGTGCTTCAGTAGACCATCTTGGGCAACCACAGCACCAGCTTGGGGCAATAGGTGATGACGACCAGGCTGCCCAGCAGCGGCACCAACCAGGGCAGGATGGCCATGGTCGTGCGCTCGACGCTGAGTTTGGCCACCCGTGCGAGCACGAACAACACCATGCCCATCGGCGGGTGCAGCAGGCCGATCATCAGGTTGAGCACCATCACCAGGCCGAAGTGGATCAGGTCGATGCCCAGCTTCTGGCAGATCGGCACCAGGATCGGCACCAGGATGGTGATCGCGGCGGTGGGTTCGAGAAAGCAGCCGACGAACAGCATCAGCAGGTTGGCCAGCAGCAGGAAGATCCAGGGCTCCTTGGTGAAGCCCAGCACCCATTCGCCGATCGCTGCGGTGACACCGGTGGCCGTGAGCATCCAGCCGAAGATGCTCGCCGCCGCGACGATGAACAGCACGGTCGCGGTGGTCTCGACAGTGTCGAGGCAGACCTTGACGAAGCTCTTGAAGTTCAGCGTGCGGTACCAGGCAAAGCCTAGCAGCATGGCCCACATGCAGGCGGCGATCGCGCCTTCGGTCGGCGTGAAGATGCCGGTGGTCATGCCGCCGATCAGCAACACCGGCGTCATGCTCGGCAGCACGGCCTGGAAGCGGCAGACCCGGTCCAGCGCGAACAGCGCGATCAGCCCGACGAACACCGTGAGCTGTGCCGGCATGCCAGCCCGGGTCACCAGCAGCCACAGGATCAGCGGCCAGGCGATCACCACCGCGGTCTCAAGCAAGGCCTTGAGCACGCGCGGCCACTGGAACTTGACATCGGCACCCCAGCCGTTCTTGTGCGCGAAGTAAGCCACCGTCAGCATCATCAGCACGGCCATCAGCAGGCCTGGCAAGATGCCGGCCAGGAACAACGCGCCGACGCTGACGTTGGCCATCATGCCGTAGATCACGAACGGCAGGCTGGGCGGGATGATCGGGCCCAGTGTGGCCGACGCAGCGGTCACGCCGACCGCGAATTCGAGGTCGTAGCCATGGTCCTTCATGGCCTTGATCTCGATGGTTCCCAGGCCCGCGGCATCGGCGATCGCAGTGCCGCTCATGCCGGCGAAGATCACCGACCCCAGCACGTTGACATGGCCCAGGCCACCCTTGAGCCAGCCCACCAGCGCGAGCGCGAAGTTGTAGATGCGGTTGGTGATGCCGGCGTTGTTCATCAGGTTGCCAGCCAGGATGAAGAAGGGCACGGCCAGCAGCGGGAAGCTGTCAATGCCGCTGATCATGCGGTGTATCACGACAAACGGCGGCGAGCTCTGCGTCAGCGCGATGTAGAGCAACGAGGCGCCGGCCATCGCGATGGCCACCGGCAGGCCGCCGGCCATCAGCACCAGGAAGATGATCTTGAGCATTCAGCGCTCCTCCATCGTCGATTCAGGGCGCTCGAGCACCGTATAGCCGCGCTGCCAGTGCACCCGGGTGACCCAGGCCGCACGCAGTGTCATCGCCGCAAAACCGA
>CALQBT020000313.1 GCA_943328885.2 Bordetella parapertussis
CCGGTCGACTTCTTTGCCAAGGCCCACGCAGCTGCCACCAGCAAGCCGCAGTACCCGGCGCTGGCCGGGCTGGTGCGCTGCGCCGAGGCCGCGGTGACGCAGGCTTTTGCCGCTGGCGAGGCGGTCGAGGCCGGCGTTTTCGCCCAGGTGCTGGCGTCGCCGGCCTCGGCGGCGATGCGCCATCTGTTCTTCGCCGAGCGCGAAGCTGGCAAGATTCCGGGACTGGCCAAGGACCTGGTGCTGCGAACAGTGGCCCGGGTCGGCATCGTCGGTGCCGGCACCATGGGCGGCGGCATCGCGATGAACTTCGCGAACGTCGGATTGCCCGTCGTGCTGGTCGAGGCCAGCGCCGAGGCGCTGGCGCGCGGCCTGGGCCTGGTTCGCGCCAACTACGAGGCCTCGGCCGCCAAAGGCAGGCTCAGCAGCGCCCAGGTCGAGCAGCGCATGTCGCTGCTCCAGGGCTCGACCGATTTCCAGCAACTCGCCGACTGCGATCTCGTGATCGAGGCCGTGTTCGAGGACATGGCGCTGAAAAAAGTAGTCGCTGCGCGCCTGGGCCGGGTCTGCAAACCGGGCGCGATCATTGCGACCAACACCTCGACCCTCGATGTCGATGCGATTGCCGAGGCCAGCGGCCGGCCCGCCGATGTGCTGGGCACGCATTTTTTCAGCCCCGCCAACGTGATGCGGCTGCTCGAGGTGGTCCGCGGCGCGAAGACCGCGCCCGAAGTGCTGGCCACGGTGATGAAGCTGGCCGGCCGGATCCAAAAGGTCGCTGCGGTCTCGGGCGTGTGCTATGGCTTCATCGGCAACCGCATGGTCGAGCCGTATATGCGAGAGACCGAGTACTTGCTGATGGAAGGCGCCAACCCGGCGCAGATCGACGCCGCCATCGAGGGCCTGGGCCTGGCGATGGGGCCATGCCGGATGCTCGACATGGCGGGCATAGACGTTGGCGCCAAGACCGTGATCGAGCGCGGCCTGGCCGGTGGTCTGCCCGACGACCCGAGCTACCGAGCGCTGTGCCGCAAGCTGTTCGAACTCGGCCGCTATGGCCAGAAGACCGGCGCGGGCTATTACCGCTACGAAGGCCGCAAACCGCTGCCTGACCCCGAACTGGCCCGCATCAGCGTTGAGCTGGCGGCGGCGCACGGCATTGCCCGGCGCAGCGACATCGGCAATGCCGAGATCATTGAGCGGCTGATGTACCCGCTGATCAACGAGGGGGCGCTGATCCTCGAAGAGGGCATCGCTTACCGGCCGGGAGACATCGACGTGATCTGGACCGCCGGCTACGGCTTCCCAGACCACCGCGGTGGCCCCATCTTCATGGCCGATGCGATCGGTCTGCCGTCGATCGTCGAGGCCTTGCAGCGCCACGGCCGACGCCGCGGCGACGCGCACGGCTACTGGCGCGTCGCGCCGCTGCTCGAGCGCTGCGCTCGCGAGGGCCGCCGGCTCGGCGCCAAGGCCTAACCTGTCCCTGAAGGCGGCGCAGGGGCGGCCGTCAGGCATCACTGAGCGCGGCGCTGACTGCAGCGACGCTGTCCCGATCCACCCGACCTCGAGAAATTCATGGCATTCGATCCCTCCCCCAAAGTCCAGGCACTGCAGCAGCGCTTGCTCGCTTTCATGGACGAGCACATCTACCCGAACGAAGAGCGGCACCTCGCCCAGGTCGAGAAAATAGGGCCGTGGCAGGTCTCGACCGTGCTCGACGAGCTCAAGCCCAAGGCGCGCGAAGCGGGCTTGTGGAACCTGTTCCTGCCCGAGTCGCCGCACGGCGCGGGGCTGAGCAATCTGGAATACGCCCCGCTGTGCGAGATCATGGGCCGCTCGCTGCTCGCGCCCGAGGTGCTCAACTGCTCGGCGCCTGACACCGGCAACATGGAGGTGTTGGCGCGCTACGGCACGCCGCAGCACCAGGAGCGCTGGCTCAAACCGCTGCTGGCCGGCGAGATCCGCTCGTGCTTCGCGATGACCGAGCCTGCGGTGGCCTCGAGTGACGCGACCAACATCGAGTCGGCGATCGTGCGTGACGGCGACGACTACGTGATCAATGGCCACAAGTGGTACACCACCAACGCCACCGATCCGCGCTGCAAGATCGCGATCTTCATGGGCAAGACCGACCCGAACAATGCCGACCGGCACCGTCAGCAGTCGATGATCCTGGTGCCGATGGACACGCCTGGCGTGCGGGTGCTCAGGCCGCTGCCGGTGTTCGGCTTTTATGGCACGCCCGACCGGGCTTCCGAAGTGGTGTTCGAGAACGTGCGGGTGCCCGCTGCCAACCTCTTGCTCGGCGAGGGCCGCGGCTTCGAGATCGCCCAGGGCCGGCTCGGGCCGGGGCGCATCCATCACTGCATGCGATTGATCGGCTTGGCCGAACGCGCGCTCGAGCGCATGTGCCGGCGCAGCCTGTCACGGGTGGCATTCGGCAAGCCGATCTCCCAGCAAGGCGTGACGCTAGAGCGCATCGCCGACGCGCGAATCCTGATCGAACAAGCGCGCTTGCTGACCTTGAACGCTGCCGAGCGCATGGACTTGGTGGGCAACAAGATCGCCAAGACCGAGATCGCGATGATCAAGATCGCCGTGCCCCAGATGGCCTGCCAAGTGATCGACTGGGCGATCCAGATCCACGGTGGCGGTGGCACCAGCAACGACTTCGGCCTGACCCATGCCTACGCGATGGCGCGCCTGCTGCGCCTGGCCGATGGGCCCGATGAAGTGCACCGCGCCCAACTCGGAAAACTCGAGCTTCGCAAGCATTCCTGAGCGTGGTCTGCCCATGAAAAAGGCCTCCGTTCAGAAGGCCTTTGCATGTTCACCGGCGATGAATGCGGGTCGGATCGCTGTGCCAATCGCCCGCGATCAAGCGCCAGTTTTGAGCCGCGTGAGGGTCAGGCAGCGACCGGTGCCGCGGCTTCGGCCACTGCAGCCGGGAATGAGCGCGGCGCTTTCTTTGCGCGGGTCTTCTTCACAGCCGGTGCTGCCGCAACAACAGTCGCAGCCGTCTTGGCAGCCTTGACTGATTTGACTGATTTGACTGCTTTGACTGATTTGCTTGATTTAACTTCTTTGACTGCTGAGGCTTTCACGACAGCGACCTTGGCGACTGCCGCAATCGTCTTCTTGGCGGCGCGCTTCTTGGGCGCAGCCTGGGTTGCGGCGGCCGAAGCAGCGACTGCGGCCGGGGCATCGATCAGGAATTTGTCGCGGTTCTTCGCGCCGGCAATCCAGCCCGGTGCCTTGCCGTTGCCGGTCCAGGTCTGGCCGGTCTTGGGGTTGCGAAACTTGGGCACGCCGGCATTCTTGCGCGCAATGACCTTGCGCTTGGGCGCAGCGGCGGTGCGGCCTTTTTTGCCGGCCGAGCCACCCAGACCCAAGTCTTCGGCTGTCAGCTGGTACTTGGCAATCAGCTCTTTGGCCTTGGCCGTGGCCGCGCTGAATTCGGTCTTGTGAATGGCTGCGGCCTGTTTTTCGAGGTCAGCGATTTGTTTTTGGATGGTTGAAAGAGTGGCCATGGAGTGGATTTTCAAAAGGTTGTAAAAGCGTGAGTTTATATGCACGCCGAGCCGCTGTCGAGACGATGGCTAGACAGGCCTCGTTCTTGTCTCTGATTCAAGCCGATTCAAACCCTAATCCGCAGCCTCAGGCTGGTCCTGTTTCTTCAATCCAAGCTGCGTGAGATGCCTGCCCGTGAAAGCACATCGCCTGACCTCATTGGACCGCTGGGCTCAGGTTCTGTCGGGCGATTTCATCACCTTCTTTGGTGCGATTGCAGGCGGCTTCGGCGGCAGAGGGTCCGATGGCGTGGCCATTGGACTGAAACCCACTCTCGACCGGTCGTCGCTCACCATTCGGGCGTGGACCGGGCGGAGCAAATCGAGAGCCGTGCCGAAAAGACGCCGCTGCCTTGCCTGCGGCCAGATGTTCGGCACCTGTCGCAGCGTGATCATCTGTCGGGGGCTCTTCTCGCTCGCCGACAGCCGACACGCCGTGCGAACCCGTTCACGCCGCCTGTTCTTGGAAAATGTTCGTACTTTTGGCGTACTATTTTGGATCCATAAAAAAACGTTATAAATCACTAA
>CALQBT020000314.1 GCA_943328885.2 Bordetella parapertussis
CTGTTTGTAGACCAGTATTTCAAGGCCGTGCAGTCGGGCGGCAGTTCGGGGGTCTCTGAATTCGGCACCAAGCGCGTCGACAGCCAGGGCAGCATGAAGGCATCGACCTCGGCGCTCGACTTGGGGATCCAGGGTCAGGGCATGTTCCGGTTGTCGAGCATGGCGACCGGTGACGGTGGCGCCAAGTACTACAGCCGCAACGGCAGCTTCTCGGTCGACAACCAGGGCTATATGGTCAATGCCAACGGCCTGTACCTCAATGGCTACCAGCCGAATTCGTCACTCACCGGCATCGTCATCGCGGCGCCTTCGGCGCTGAAGATGCCGCCCAACGTTGTTGCACCGCTCGCTTCGTCCGTCGGGACCGTCTCTGCCAACCTCGACACCCGCAGCGCGCAGCCGCTGGTGGTCGAAGGCGGTGTGCCCACGGCCATTTCCAAGACCTTTCTGGCGTCCGACACCTCGACCTTCAATTCGAGCACGACCGTCCAGTCGTACGACAGCAAAGGCTTGCCGCACCAGGTCACGATGTTCTTCAAGAAGATAGACCCGACGGTGGTCGACGATCCGCGCAGCATTACCACGCCCAAGGCATCGGCGACGGCGGTTCAGTACGAGGTCTATATTCAGGCCGATGGTTACACCTTGACCAAAAGTGCTGGCGGCAATGGGGGTGTTGCTTCGCTGTCAAGCGGTGATGCGGCGGCGGCTGCCGCGAAAAAACTCTCTGACATGGCCATTGCTGCGGCCGGGAACGCCGATCAGAAGATTGGTGTTTTCAATGCTGCGCAGAAGGCCGCGGACAATGCCGTGGCCATGCAGGGTGCGCAGCTTGAGGGCTTGGCGGGGCTGCAGGCGCCACCCATGGGTGCTGGACTCAGACCCGTCTGGCAGGCGGCGAAAAACCTCTCCGATGCCACGTCTGCTTACAAGGCTGCAACGGTCGCGCAATCGATCTTGACGACCGACTCGGCGTCTGCGGCGGCGGCACTGACCAATCCCAGCAGCGCTTTTGCCGATCTGGGCGCTGCTGCCAAGGCCTTGGCAGACGCCAAGGCCACTCTGAATCACGTGCATACCATGGTCAACAGCGCCACTGCTGCGGTTACGCTGGCGACTGCCAATGACAATTCAGCCAAGCAGGACTTGACAGCGGCCATTGCAGCAAATCCCGAGGATGCCGCGGTCCTGGAAGGCGGCAAGCTGTATGACGCGGTGAACGATCCGGACAAGGGCACCAGCGCGCTGCTGGTATTGAAGAACCAAGCCCTGACCGATTTGACCGATCCCGGTGGCGAGCTTGATTTGGCCCAGGGCGACCCTAACGCCGAAGTCGTGACTGGAGTCGCGCTGGCTCAGAACAATTACAACGACGCGACCAAGCCCACGGCAGCAGCTGACATCACTGCGATGGCCGCAGTCGAGGCTGCTTACAGCAAGGCCAAGCTGGCCGAACAAGCTTTCATCGACGCCACCACAACGCTGACTGAGGCGCAAGCCGCGCTGACGACCACGCTGAGCAGTCCGTCGTTGAACCTGGCGACAACGAATACCCGTGCAGCGGATGTCATCGATGCGATTGGTGCCTATAAGGCTGCAGTTGCGAGCGCAGTGAACCTGACCGACGCTGTCGCTCATGACGATTCGAACAAAGAGAGCCTGTGGGCACAGATGAATCAATCGAAGGTGGCGGCGCAGGCAACGTTCCAGGCCAACGCCGATTCGGTGTCGACAACGCGCATCGGCACGCTGCAATTCGTCGACGGCCAGCTCGTGGGCTCGCTGACCAAGGCGGGGAATTCCGACAAGCCGTCGATGCCGGCTGAGTTCAGCGCTCAACTCACGGATACCAAGGGCAATGCGTTGTGCGACGTCAAGCTCGATCTTTCTGCGATGACCGCTTTCGGCAGCAACTTCCAGGTCTACGATGCCAGCGCTGACGGCTATGCACCGGGTTCACTGACAGGCGTCAGCGTCGACCAGACCGGTGTGGTGACGGGTCAGTACACCAACGGCAAGACGCTGACCGGCGGGCAGTTGGTGCTCGCCTCGTTTGCCAGCGCCGACAATCTGGATCCGATCAGCGGCAGTGTGTTCAGCGCAACCTTTGCGTCGGGCCCAGCGGTGATGGGCACGGCCACCACATCGTCCTATGGGGCGGTGCGTTCGCAGATGCTCGAGCAGAGCAACATCGACATGGCGGCCGAGCTGGTCAACCTGATGATCGAGCAGCGCAACTACCAGGCCAATTCGCAAGGTATCAACGCGGCCAACACCGTGATGACCACCGCCATCAACATGGGCCGCTGATGTTGGATCGCCTGGCTTTTACCGCCATGATGGGCGCCCGCAATGCGGTCGACCAGCTGGCGGTCACGACCAACAACCTCGCCAATGCCGGCACGCCGGGATTTCGCGAGCAACTCGCGGCATTTCGCGCCGTGCAGGTGCGCGGCGACGGTGCCCAGACCCGGATCTCATCGGTCGACACCACGCCCGGTTTCTCCAGCGTCGGTGGGCGGATCGAGCAGACTGGCAACCCCTTCGACCTGGCGCTCGAAGGCGATGGCTGGTTCAGCGTCAAGCGGCCTGACGGTTCGAGCGGCTACACCCGCGCCGGCCGGCTGTCTGTCGACGCGCGCGGTGTGCTGCGCACCGCCAACGGCGCAGCGCTGCAAGGCGAGAGCGGCGACCTGCTGATGCCGCAGGGCAGCGTGCCCGAGGTCGGTGGCGACGGCGTGGTCTACGCGCGCCGTGAAGGCGAGGTCAATGGCACCCGCATCGGCCAGCTGCGCATCGTGCGTGCCGACCCGGGCGCGCTCGATCGGGGTTTCGATGGCCTGTACGAAACCCGCAGCAAGCTGCCGCTGGCCGACCCCGCCGCGGTGCGGGTGCGCCAAGGCAGCACCGAGTCGAGCAATGTCAGCGTGTCGGATGCGATGGTGCAGATGATCTCGCAGTCGCGTCTGTTCGACCTGTCGATGCAACTGGTTCGCAATGCCGACCAGAACGCTAGAAGCGCCAACCAATTGATCACCAGCGCCCGCTGACGGGCCGAGGAAACGCAAGATGATTCGATCGCTCTGGATTGCCAAGACCGGCCTCGATGCCCAGCAGACCAACCTGGACTTGATCTCCAACAATCTGGCCAACGCTGCGACCAATGGCTTCAAGCGGGTCAAGCCGGTGTTCGAGGATTTGCTGTACCAGACCCTGCGCGCGGCAGGCGGGCCGACGGGCGGTCAGTCGCAGGCGCCCAGCGGTCTGCAGGTGGGCACCGGCGTGCGCGCGGGTGCTGCCGAGCGCATGTTTCTGCAGGGTGCGATGAACCAGACCGGCAACCAGCTCGACATGGCGATCAACGGCCAAGGCTTCTTCCAGGTGACCTTGCCCGACGGCCAACTCGCCTACACCCGGGACGGCAATTTCTCGCGCGATGCCCAGGGCCAGCTGGTCAACCAGGCCGGCTATGTGCTGTCGCCCGGCATCACGATCCCGGTCAACGCGACCACGATCACGATCAGCGAGACCGGGCAGGTCACCGTGCAGCTGCCAAGCACGGTCACGCCGAGCCAGGTTGGCGAGTTGCAGATCGTGCGCTTCATCAACCCCGGGGGTCTGGCGTCGATCGGCGGTAACCTGATGGTCGAGACCGCCGCTTCCGGGGCGCCCACGCCGGGGCTGCCCGGCACTGATGGGGCTGGCTTCTTGAAGCAGGCTTATGTCGAGGCCTCCAACGTCAATGTGGCTGAAGAACTGGTCTCGCTGATCCAGGCCCAGCGCGCCTACGAGGTGAACGCGCGGGCGATCACCGCGTCCGACCAGATGCTGCAGAAGCTGGCGCAGCTGTGATGCGGGCGACCTCTACCCTGGGCCGGACGCGGCTGGCGATCGCCGCGGGCAGCCTGTGGCTGGCCGGCTGCGCGGTGCCGACGTCCACCGCCGACCGCTCGCTGAGCGAGCTGCCGATCACCAGCGCCAAGCCACGGCCGGCGCTGTCGGCGCCCGCCAGCCAGGGCAGCCTGTTCCCGGCGGCCGGGGGCCTGAGCACCGGCTACCGGCCGCTGTTCGAGGACCGGCGCGCGCGCA
>CALQBT020000315.1 GCA_943328885.2 Bordetella parapertussis
GCTCGATCGCGCGCCAGCACATCAATTTCTCGATGCCGTCGAAGGAACTCAACATCGTGTTGCAGCCCACTGCCAAGCCCGAGGTTCTTCGCTTGATGTCAAGCCTGGGGGGATTGGTCGCGATCTTGCGGTCGCCGCTGAGCCTGAGTTTGACCGCCCCGTCGGTGCCGACGATGGCCATCGATCCGCTCATGCCCAGGTCGACCGCGTGGTAGAGCGCCAGCAGTTGATCGACCCCCAGGCTGTACAACACCAGGCCGCCGAAACCGCCGTCGGCAGTCGGGATGCGCCGCACCAGTTGCACCACTGGTTTGCCGCTAACCAAGCCGGTGATCGCTGGGCTGATGTACAGCGGATCGGCGCGCTCGCCTTGCATCGCCCGGAAGTACTCGCGCTCAGCGACGTTGAAGGGCTTGGCGTCGCGCCAGGACAGATGCCGCGTCCAGCCATCGGGTCCGATCACCGCCACCAGCACATTGACCAGGTCGTGCCCGTCGGGCTGCGCGCTGCCGTTGAGCATCGCTGGCAGGCTCATCGAGTTGGCGTGCTCCAGGTATTCGGTGCGCACCAACTGCAACATCCTGTCGCCACCCGCGATCAGCGTGCTGACATGTTCGACCGCTGCGATGTTGAGGTTGCCGAGGTTGACCTCGGCGTTGTGGTGCTGGGCGGCTTGCTCGGCCTTGGTCAGGCTCAGCGTGGCCCAGCCCATGACCAAGAGCAGCAGCAGCGTGACGAGCGTCACCGCCCAGGTCGAGGCGCTGCCGGCCCGGCGCAGCCACGCGTTCAGCAAACCGCGGCCTGCTGTTGCGATCGAACCCGGTTGCGGTCGAGCCCGGCGCGTGGTGGCGGGTTGATGTGCATGGGCTCAGACCCGCCCAGTCGCGACAGGCTGGGGTCGGTTTGCCGCAGCACTTGATGGTTTCGATGCGATCTCTGCATGCTGGTGGACTGAGCGCACCGGCCCGGACCGCCGATGAGTCCTGGTCATGATCGCTTGTTGCGTTATGAACTGAAAGAATAATAACTCGTGAAAGTGTGGGTATTCTTTCAAAGACTCACAAAAATTGTTTTTGACGGGTTTGCAGTCGCCAGGGTCTGCCTGGCGGCAGGTCTGGTCTGCGCGGGCGGTGCAAAATCCCCGACTGACGGGCCAGCTGTTGCCGCATCCCCAGCAGAAAGACCACCATGAGCCATGCACTTTTCCACCTTGCCTTCCCGGTCCACGACATCGCCGCGGCGCGCGCGTTCTACGGTGGCCTACTCGGCTGCGCCGAGGGACGCAGCAGCGAGTCCTGGGTCGATTTCGACTTCCATGGTCACCAGGTCGTCGCCCATCTGGCGCCGGCTGAATGCCGCTTGGCGGCCACCGGCGAGGTCGACGGCGACGCGGTGCCAGTGCGCCATTTCGGTGCGATCCTGGCGATGGAGGTCTGGCAGGCGCTGGCCGACAGGCTGCGCGCAGCCGGCACCAGGTTCATCATCGAACCGCATGTGCGCTTCCAGGGCGAGGTTGGCGAGCAGGCGACGATGTTCTTTCTTGACCCCTCGGGCAACGCGCTGGAGTTCAAGTCCTTCGCCGACATGGGCCAGGTCTTCGCGAAGTAAGGCCTCAACATGAAAGTCTGTGTCTACGGCGTGGGTGCGATCGGTGGCTTCATCGGCACCCGCTTGGCCTTGACCGGGGAATGCGAGGTGTCGGCGGTGGCACGCGGCGCCACGCTCGCCGCATTGCGTGAGCATGGCTTGCGGCTGCGCCAGGGCGCTGAGCTGTTGAGCGCGCCGGTCAAGGCCAGCGATGACCCGGCGGCGCTGGGCGTGCAGGACCTGGTGCTGGTCGCGGTCAAGGCGCCGTCGCTGCCCGCGGTGGCGGCGCGGATCGCGCCGCTGATCGGCCCGGCCACGCTGGTGCTGCCGGCGATGAATGGTGTGCCTTGGTGGTTTGGCGCCGGCGCCTCGGCGCTGGGCGCCGAGCCACTGCAAAGCGTCGACCCGGGTGGCCGCATCGCGGCCTCGATCGCGCTCGACCGGGTGATCGGCTGCGTCGTCCACGCCAGCACCTACACCTCTGCGCCAGGTCTGGTTGAGCACCGGATGGGGCAGGGGCTGATCATCGGCGAGCCGCGGGGCGGCGACTCGTCCCGGGTCCGGGCGCTGGCCGACTTGCTGCGGCGTGCGGGTTTCGATGCCACGGTCTCGGCCGATGTCCGGCGCGACATCTGGTACAAGCTCTGGGGCAACATGACGATGAACCCGATCAGCGCGGTCACCGGCGCGACGGTCGACCTTGTACTCGACGATCCGCTGCTGCGCGGGTTTTGCAGCGCGGCGATGGCCGAGGCCGCAGCGGTGGGCGCGCGCATAGGCTGTGCGATCGACCAGACGCCCGAAGACAGACACCAGATCACGCGCAAGCTGGGTGCGTTCAAGACCTCGATGCTGCAGGACGTGGAGGCCGGACGTGCGGTCGAGCTTGACGCGCTGGTCAGCGTGGTGCGCGAGATCGCCCAGCGTGTTGGCCTGGCCACCCCCTTCATCGATGCGCTGCTGGGACTCGCACGCCTGCATGCGCGGGCAAGAGGGCTGTATCCGGCTTGATCCAGCAGGTCAATAAGTCCTGCCGGCGTACCCGTGCAGCCTGCGCCGGGTCGACCAGCGCGGCGGTTTTTACACCGGGCGCGGCGCGCCGGCCGTGTGGGATGGCGCAGCCGGCTTCGCCCCCCCGATGCCCGGACCGAGCACCCGCTCATAGCGAGTCATCACCCCTGGATCGATGACGCCCAGCCAGCGCGACAGCAGCTCGGGCGCAATGCCGGCTTCCAACTGGCGCAGCGCAAAACTGTGGCGCAGCCGGAACGAGCCGCCGGGCGCTGCGTCCAGACCCGCGTCCAGGAGCACGCGGCGGACTGATTCGTACTGTGCGATCTTGCCCCAGGGCTTGCCGCTGCGGGTCGATGGGAACAGCCAGTCACCAGCTAGCGACTGCGATTGACGCAGCTGCAGCCAATGCGCCAGCAGCTCGGCCGCCCAATCGGCCAGTGCGGCGATGTGCAGCGGCGCGCTGCCGTTCGCCGGCACGCGCAGTTGCCAGGGCGCGGCCGGTGCCGGTCCGAGGGCCGGCACGAGGTCGGTCAAACGCAGGGCCCGCAGGTCGCCAGGACCCAGCCCGGCGCCGAGTTGCAGTGCGGTGGCGCAGCGGTCGCGCGTGGTCTGCCAGCGTGCAGGGGCGGTCGGATGGGCCGTCAGAAACGCTGTCAAGCGCTGGCCGTCGCCGGTTGACAAATGCTCAGGCTGGCCTTGGGCTTGGGCCGCATTGGCGTGTTGCACAGTCGGGTCGTCGGCGATCAGGTCGGCAACGGACCTCGGTGCCGGCCGGCGCAGCGGGTCTGCGTGGTGCGTCTGCACCCGTTGAACCAAGCTGAGCAACCGCCACTGGTAGCGTGCTGTCAGCGACTGCTCAGGCCCGGCGATGCCGCTGCGGCTGGCCAGATAGGCCGCCAGATTGACAGCACCCAGGTTGCCGAGCTCGAGGGCGGGTTTTTGCGCGACGCACCAGGCCGCCAAAGCGTGCCACATTGCGCGGTAGACGGCCTCGGACGAACCCCGGCGCAGCTGGCCGATCTGGCGCTGATGGCTGCACCAGGCTTCAAAAACCTGGTTCAGCGCTGCCAGCTGCGTCGAATCCTCAGGAAGGGTCATTGTGAAAATAAATGAACTAACGCCACTAACAAATTCTAAACCTCAGCGCGGCAAGTCCGCAGCTCAACGCCACGCAGACACGAATCGCCGCGCCATCGCGCGGAACCAGGCAATCCGCTCGATGGCGTTAGTTCATTTTATGAGTTGTCGAGATGATCGTGGAGAAAGACGTCGCAGTGAACGGGGCAAGCACACAGGCCGCAGCATCGGCCTAGCAGCGCCGCCTTCATCGAGCCTGTGCGAGCAAGTCGATCATCTCGTCGAGCGTCGTATAGAAGCGCTCCATGACGTCCACGCCGATGCGGGCTTCGATGTCGACGTAGGTCGCCTCGACCAAGGGCGCGATGCGCTCGGCCAGCGCGCGGCCGCGGTCGGTCAA
>CALQBT020000316.1 GCA_943328885.2 Bordetella parapertussis
CGCCGGTCTGGCCGAACACCACATAGCTGCGGCCGGCATTGACGCCTGCGGCAGGGTCGCTATGGTACGCACCGACGATCAGGTCAGCCAGGCCGTCGCCGTTCACATCGCCGGCACTCGCCACGCTGACGCCGCTTTCGTCAGTCCTGCATTGGCCGTTGATGACGAAGCCGCCTGTGCCGGCAGCCACCGCGCTGAGGTTCACCGCCGTATCGCCGGTCTGGCCGAACACGACATAGCTGCGACCCGCGTTAGCAAGAAGGGCACTCGAGAGGAAGCTCAATGACGACCCGATGATCAGGTCGGCCAGCCCGTCGCCGTTGACATCGCCCGCGCTCGCCACACTCAAGCCGCTGCGGTCATACGAGGTTTGGCCATTGATCACGAAGCCGCCTGTGCCCGCAGCAACAGCGCTGAGGTCGATCGCTATACCGGTGCTGCGGCCGAACACCACGTAGCTGCGGCCGGCCATGTTGCCGCCGGCTGGGTCGCTCAAGTCCGCCCCGACGATCAAGTCAGCCAAGCCGTCGCCGTTGACGTCGCCAGCGCTCGCCACGCTCCTGCCGCTTTGGTCAAGCGTGCATTGGCCGTTGATCACGAAGCCGCCTGTGCCGGCAGCGACTGCGCTGAGGTCTACGGCTGACCCGGTGCTGCGGCCGAACACCACATAGCTGCGGCCGGCATGGAACCCTGCGGCGGGGTCGCCATATCTGGCGCCGACGATCAGGTCGGCCAGGCCGTCGCCGTTGACGTCGCCCGCGCTCGCCAGGCTCCAGCCGCTGTTGTCGCCCGCGCATTGGCCGTTGATCACGAAGCCGCCGCTGCCCGCCGCGATCGCGCTGAGGTCGATGCCAGCGGGGGGCATCGTGTCGACCGTGATGCTCAGCTGTGTGGCCGCGGTGTTGCTGTTGCCCGCCGCGTCGGTGAAGGTGGCGGCGCTGACATCGACAGTCGCAGCCGTGGTGCTGCTCGCCGTTGGCGTGAAGCTGGCGGTGTAGCTGGCGGCGCTGCCGGCAAAGCCGCTCAGCGTGCCGCCGGCCACCGCGATGTCGCCCACAGCAAAGTTGGTGGCCGACTCGCTCAGCGTGAAGGTCAAGGTGGCGACATCGCCGATTTTGAGCGCGCTGTCGTTGGTCGTGATCGTCACCGTCGGCCGCACCGTGTCGACCGCGTAGATGTTGTTAGCGCTGCCGCTGCCGGCGTTGCCGGCCAGGTCGGCGACGCCGGCCAGGTCCACGCTGATCTGGTTGCTCGCCGCGGTGACCGAGGCGGTGGGCGTGAGCGTGGCGGTCCAGTGAATGCCCGCGTCGCTGCTGGCCAGGCCCGTCACCGCACCGTTGCCCGCCGTGAGGTCGGCGGTGGTGAAGTCGGTGACGGCTTCGCTGAAGCTGAAGGTGACGGTGGCCGTGTCACCGATCTTGAGCGCGGCGTCGCTGATGCCGATGCTGGAGATCAGCGTGGGCCGCACCGTGTCGACCGCGTAGTTGCTGAAGCCGCTGGAGCTTCCACTGCCGGCGTTGCCCGCCAGGTCGGCAACGCCGGCCAGGTCCACGCTGATCTGGTTGCTCGCCGCGGTGACCGAGGCGCTGGGCGTGAGCGTCGCGGTCCAGTGGATGCCGCCGTCTACGCTGACCAGGTTCGTCACCGCGCCGTTGCCCACCGTCAGGTCGGCGGTGGTGAAGCCGGTGACGGTTTCGCTGAACGTGAAGCTCACCGTCGAGGTGTCGCCGATCTTCAGCTGCGAGTCGCTGAACGTGATCATGGACAGCGTCGGGGCCACGCTGTCGCCGATCACGACCCGCAGGCTGCCGCTGTACTGGGTGGTGACGCTGCCCACCGTGTTGCTCGCGGCCAGCGTCAGCGAGCCCTTGAGCATCTCGACCGACTTCACAGAGAGGTAACCCACGTCGGACGGCACGATCTGGTAAGCACCGCCGGTCGCGGGCTGCAAACTGCTGGCCAAGCCGGTGAGCGGGTCGATGCGCAGCAACTGGAGCCCGCTGGGCAGGCCCGACAGCACCAGACTGTCGACGGTGTCACCCAGACCCAGCGACGGCAGCTGGATGTCGAGGCGGATCAGCTGCGCGACCTCGCCGATCGCGTCGTTGGTCTGGAACACCGCCGACACCTGGCTGACCGAGGCTGCCTGATCTTCGACAAATGTTGCGATGTTGAGCTGTGCGCCCACGCTGCTGCTCAGTGCGGTCAGCGCCTTCGACAGCGAGAGGTCGCCGCCGTTGCCGCTGGCCGCCTGGTCACCGCTTTTGCTCAAGGTCGGCAGCAGCAGGTCTTGCGCCGCGCGCATCGTGGCGATCGCGTCGATCGACTGCGAACCGTCTTGGGTGGTGGTCTCGACCCGGGCGTTGAAACCCGCGATCACGCCGCTGAGCAGCGTCAGGTCGGCAGCAGAGCTGGCGCGCAGGTTTTGCGTATTGCCGGCCGCGTTGGACGCGGTCATGCTGGCTTGCACGACGGCCTCGACGTCGGCTGTGCTGCTCAGGCTGAGGTCCGTGCCGGTGGCGTCGCGCGCCAGCACCAGGCTGGCCAAAGCACCAATGCCCAAGGCGGCGCCCACGCCGGCCGGCGCGCTGGTGTCGGTGGCCGCACCGTCGATCAAGGCGGCCGAGGCCGCGAACAGCAGCCCGAGCTGGCGGTTGGCCGAGAGCAAGCCCACATCGCTGGCACTGGCGCCGCTGGCCGCCGCCGCGCCCACCGGGTCAAAGCTCAACAGGCTGATCGGGTTGGTGCTGCTCAGGCCCAGCACCTGGTTGACGGTGGCTGCGGCCATGCGCAGCCCGGCTTGATCGACCGCCTGCCCGGCGGCCGTGGACTGGGCCGCCACGGCGGCGATCAAGGTCGACAGCGGCGACAGCACGATGTCCACGCCGGCGGCGGCCGCATCGATCGCACCGGTGTAGGCCTTGTAGACGACCGTGCTGTTGGCCGCGCCCGAGGCGGTGTCAACGCCGCCCATCGCCAGCACCGGCGCGCCGTTCGGGTCGAAGGCGAACTGGAAGTGGCCGCTGGCATCGGTGCGCGTCGTTGGCTCGTTAGCATCCCAGCGGTTGTTGAGGTTGCTGTCGACGAAGACGAAGGCGTTGGCCAGGTAATCGTCGTGCACCAAGCCGGTGAAGACGGTGAAAGCGCCGTCCTTGCTGACCGCGTGGCCCTGGTTGCCTGCCGCGTCGACCAACTGCGTGGTCGCGCTGTAGCGCCCGTCGACCAACACGCTGGCGGCGTCCACATGGGCGAGCAGTTGGCCAGCCTGGATGTCGGCGGCGCTCAAGGTCGTCGTGACCGTTTGCACCAGCGTGCCGTCGCGCGAGACCATGGTGGTGACGGTGTCGCCTGCCCTGGCGTCGCTCGCGAGCGTGACGCGCAGGTCCACACCATTGGCCGCATTGCCGTCATCCACAGGGCTGAGCGCGACGCTGAGCGCGTTGGGCGCGACGGTGTCGACGGTGAACGCCAGCGTCGGGCTCGCCACGCTGTGGTTGCCGGCCGAATCGGTCAGTGTGTAGCTGACGCGGTGCAAGCCCTCGGCCAGCGGCGCGGCAGGGGTGATCTGCCAGCGGCCGTCAGCCCCGACCAACGCAGTGCCGAGCACGGTGCTGCCTTCGAGCAGCGTGACGGTGGCGCCCGCCTCGGCGCCGCTGTCTGAAAAGGTCGGCCGGGCGTCGTTGGTGAGCCCCTTGTCGGCGACGTTGCCGGTGATCGGTGCGACGTCGTCGCTCAACACCATCGGCGTGCTGGGCATCACCGGCGGCGTGGTGTCGCCCTTGCCGAGGACGATCAGCGCGGCGGCGCCGCCCATCAGCGCCAGCGGCAAGGTCCAGGCCTGCGTCGGCAGCCAGGTGACTTGCTCGCCCTGCAGTCCGGCCAGCGCAGTTTGAAGCGCCGGCTGGCCCTGGGCCATGGCCATCAGCGCGTCGGGTGCGCCGTGGGCGTAGACCAAGTGGCTGCCGTCGCCCAGCGCCGCGCCGGCGGTGCTGTCGGCGCCAGGCTGGTAGCCCTTGGCATCGGCACCCGGCAGCGTGATGTCGCAGGCCAGCAGCGCCTTGCACTCGGTGTAATAGC
>CALQBT020000317.1 GCA_943328885.2 Bordetella parapertussis
ACTCAGCATCTGGCCGGCGTGCAGACCTCCGGCGCCCGGCATTGCCTTGACCAACTGGGCCCCGACGGTGTTGGCATCGGCGGTGAGGTAGCCGACCGAAGCGCCGGTCTGGGCCGCGATCCACTGTGCCAGCGCCAGCAACGTAGCGGCTTGCGGATGCTGCGCGGCCGCATTGCCGAGCAGCAAGGCTTTGCGCTCGCCAGACAGCAAGGCCTGCGCCACTCGCTCGGCGTCGGCATTGGCCAGCGCCGGGGCAGGTGCCGCGACACCCCTGGCGCTCGCGATGCGGCCCGCCACGTCAGCCAGGGCTTGGGCCCAATCATGCGGCGCCGACGTGACACGCGCGGCCAGCGGCATCGCCCAGTCGTCGTGTGCGGCGTTCAAGCTCATCACCAAGCCGCCCTGACGCGCCGCTTGGCGCAAGCGCAGCGCGAACAAGGGATGGTCCTTGCGCAGGAAGCTGCCGATCACAAACGCTCGGTCCAGCGTCGACAGCGCCGAAATCGGCATCCCCAGCCACTGCGCACGACCCGCAGGCGCGGCATTGGTGAAATCGGCATGGCGGGTGCGGAAGTCAATGCTCTGGCTGCCCAGACCCCGCACCAGTTGGCCCAACAGATGCAGTTCCTCGACTGTTCGGTGGGCCGACGCCAGCGCACCGATACCGACCGCACCGTGTTCGGCCCGGATGCGCTTCAAGCCATCAGCGACATAGGCCAGAGCAGTGTTCCAGTCGACCGCACGCCACTGCCCGTCCTGCTTGATCATCGGCGTGTGCAGGCGCTGGTCACTGTTGAGTGCTTCGTAACTGAAGCGATCGCGATCGGCGATCCAGCATTCGTTGACGTCTTCGTTTTCCAATGGCACGACCCGCAACACCTTGTTCGCCTTGACCTGGACGACCAGGTTGGCACCGGTGGAGTCGTGCGGGCTGATACTCTTGCGCCGCGACAGTTCCCAGGTGCGGGCGGCGTAGCGGAAGGGCTTGCTGGTGAGCGCGCCGACCGGGCAGATATCGATCATGTTGCCCGACAATTCGCTGTCGATGGTCTGGCCGGCGAAGGTCGTGATCTCGCTGTGCTCGCCGCGGTGCTGCATGCCGAGTTCCATCGCGCCGGCCACTTCTTGCCCGAAACGCACGCAGCGGGTGCAGTGGATGCAGCGGCTCATTTCCTGCATCGAGATCAAGGGGCCGACGTTCTTGTGGAAGACGACGCGCTTTTCCTCGTGGTAGCGCGAGGCGCCGCCGCCATAGCCCATCGCCAGGTCCTGCAGCTGGCATTCACCACCTTGATCGCAGATCGGGCAGTCGAGCGGATGGTTGATGAGCAGAAACTCCATCACCGACTTCTGCGCCTTGATCACCTTGTCAGTCTTGGTGTGCACGACCATGCCCTGGGTCACCGGCGTGGCGCAGGCCGGCATAGGCTTGGGCGCTTTCTCGACGTCGACCAGGCACATGCGGCAATTGGCCGCAATGCTGAGCTTCTTGTGGTAGCAGAAATGCGGGATGGTGACGCCGGCGGCATCGGCCGCGTGCATCACCATGCTGCCCGGTGCAACGCTGACTTTCTTGCCGTCGAGTTCGATTTCGATCATGTCAATGTGTGCCAGGAAAGACCGGATCCGAACGCCAGCCGAAGATGAACCAAGCCGCAGCCACGGGACCAGCTTTGCCGGACCCTTGGTTGATGCCCCCTTGAGGAGGAGCGCCGAAGGCGCTTCGGGGGTGGTCAAACATAGGCCGGGACCATACAGGTCTTGTGTTCGACGTGGTAGACGAACTCGTCGCGGAAATGCTTGAGCATGCCGCGCACCGGCATCGCTGCGGCATCGCCGAGCGCGCAGATCGTGCGGCCCATGATGTTCTCGGCCACCGAGTCGAGCAGCGTCAAGTCATCGGCCTTGCCCTGGCCGTGCTCGATCCGGTTGACCAAACGCCACAGCCAGCCGGTGCCCTCGCGGCAAGGCGTGCATTGGCCACAGGACTCGTGGCTGTAGAACGATGACAACCGCAGCAAGCTCTTGACCATGCAGCGGGTCTCGTCCATCACGATCACCGCGCCAGAGCCCAGCATCGACCCGGCCTTGGCAATCGCGTCGTAGTCCATCGTGCAGTCCATCATGATGGAGGCCGGCAGCACCGGCGCTGACGCGCCACCAGGAATCACCGCCTTGAGCTTGCGCCCGCCACGCACACCGCCGGCGAGTTCCAGGATCCTGGCAAACGACGTGCCCATCGGAATCTCGAAGTTGCCGGGACGCTCGACATCGCCGACCACCGAGAAGATCTTGGTGCCGCCGTTGTTGGGTTTACCGCATTCCAAATAGGCTGGGCCCCCGTTGCGGATGATCCAAGGCACCGCCGCGAAGGTCTCGGTGTTGTTGATCGTGGTCGGCCTGCCGTAGAGACCGAAGCTGGCCGGAAACGGCGGCTTGAATCTGGGCTGGCCCTTCTTGCCCTCCAGCGACTCGAGCAAGCCGGTTTCCTCGCCGCAGATGTAGGCGCCGAAACCATGGAAGGCATGGAGTTGGAAGCTGTGCGCACTGCCCAGAATGTGGTCGCCGAGGTAACCGGCCGCGCGCGCTTCGTCCAACGCTTGTTCGAAGCGGTCGTAGATCTCGAAGATCTCGCCGTGGATGTAGTTGTAGCCCACCGAGATGCCCATCGCGTAGGCCGCGATGATCATGCCCTCGATCACGATGTGCGGGTTGTAGGCCAGGATGTCGCGATCTTTGCAGGTGCCTGGCTCGCCCTCGTCGCTGTTGCACACCAGGTACTTCTGGATCGGCAACGCGCGCGGCATGAAGCTCCACTTCAGACCGGTCGGAAAGCCTGCGCCGCCGCGGCCACGCAGACCCGAACCCTTGACCTCGGCCACCACCTGGTCTGCGGTCATGCCGACGCTGCCGTCGGCATTCTTGGAAAGAATCTTGCGCAAGGCTTGATAGCCACCACGCGACTCATAGTCCTTCAAGCCCCAGTTGCGGCCATCCAGGCCAGTCAGGATCTGCGGCGTGATGTGGCGGTCATGGAAACAGGTCTCCAGGCCACTGGCCTGGAACTTCGAGAGGTCCAACATCTGCGCGCTCATCGGGCCTGTGCCTTCAAGGTATCGACCAACTCGTCGAGCCGGTCATGGCTCATGAAGCTGACCATTTGGCGGTCGTTGACCAGCACCACCGGTGCATCGGCACAAGCGCCCAAGCACTCGCTGGGCTGCACCGTGAACAAACCGTCAGCCGTGGTGTCACCGGGTTCGATGCCGAGCCTGTGGCACAGGTGCTCGAGTGCCTTCTGACCGTCGCGCAGTTGGCAAGGCAGGTTGGTGCAGACGTTGAGCTTGAAACGGCCCACCGGTTGCTGGTTGTACATGTTGTAGAAGGTGCTGACCTCGCGCACCGCCATCGGCGCCATCCCCAGATAGACGGCGACCGCAGCCTCTGCATCGGCCGAGATCCAACCCAGCTCCTGCTGCAGGATGGCCAGGCAGGCCATCACCGCAGACTGCTTTTGATCGGCCGGGAATTTGGCAACTTCGCGCGCGAACCTGGCAGCGGTCGCGTCGGACAGGGTGACGCTGTGCGCCAGGGTGGATTCAGACAGAGTCATCGATCGATCTCGCCAAACACGATGTCCATGGTGCCAATGATCGCGACGGCGTCGGCAATCATGTGGCCGCGCGCCATCTCGTCGAGCGCAGCCAGGTGCGCAAAACCGGGGGGTCGGATCTTCAGGCGGTATGGCTTGTTCGCGCCGTCGCTGACCAGATAGATGCCAAACTCGCCCTTGGGGTGCTCGACAGCGGCATAGGCCTCGCCCTCGGGAACGTGGAAGCCCTCAGTGAAGAGCTTGAAGTGATGGATCAACTCCTCCATGTTGCTCTTCATGTCGACCCGCGGCGGCGCTGCAACCTTGTGGTTGTCGGTGATCACCGGCCCCGGGTTGGTGCGCAGCCAGGCCGAGCATTGCTGGATGATGCGGTTGGCTTGCCGCATCTCTTCAATGCGAACCAGGTAGCGGTCGTAGGTGTCGCCGTTGACGCCCAGCGGGATGTCGAAATCCATTCGG
>CALQBT020000318.1 GCA_943328885.2 Bordetella parapertussis
GCGCCGATCATCGTCACCTTCCACGCCCCTGCGCACCCGGCCTACGACTTCAAGCGCTTCTACGATGCGGTCAAGGCGCGCGGCTTCATGCTCTATCCGGGCAAGCTGACCCAGGTCGAGACCTTTCGCGTCGGCTGCATCGGCGCGATAGGCCGCATCGAGATGCAGCAGGCCGTCGCCGCCGTGGCCGACGCGATGCGCGAGCTCGGCCTGACCCGCCAGGCCGCTTGACCCTCCAGGAGAACGCATGGCCCGCAAGACCAACCCCGAACACCCGGCGATCACCGCGCTGCGCCAGTCCGGCGCCAACAAGGTCAAGGTCGCTTGCAGTGACATCGACGGCATCCTGCGCGGCAAGTACCTGCACAAGGACAAGTTCTTCGGCGCCGCCGAACCTTACCCGCAGGGCGGCTTCGGTTTCTGCGACGTGGTGTTCGGCTGGGACTCGTCGGACCAGTGCTATGACAACGCCCAGGTCACCGGCTGGCAGCATGGATTCCCGGACGCGTTGGCGCGGGTCGACCTGGCGACCGCGCGCCGCGTGCCCTGGGACGACCAGGTGCCGTTCTTCCTCGGCGACTTCGTCAACGCCGATGGCTCGCCATACGCGGTGTGCCCGCGACAAACGCTCAAGCGGGTGCTCAAGCGGGCCGAAAAGCTGGGCTTGCTGCCAATGGCCGGGATGGAGTTCGAGTGGTTCAACTTCGCCGAAACACCGCAAAGCTGGGCCGACAAGCGCGGCGTCGGCCCAACCAGTCTGACGCCAGGGATGTTCGGCTACTCGCTGCTGCGCATGGCCGACAACAAACCCTTCTTCAACGCGCTGATGGACGAGATGCTGGCCTTCGGCGTGCCGATCGAAGGCCTGCACACCGAGACCGGACCCGGTGTCTACGAGGTCGCGATCACGTTCAGCGAAGCGCTAGAGGCGGCCGACCGCGCGATCCTGTTCAAGACCGGCGCCAAGGAGATCGGCAAGCGCTTCGGCATCATGCCCAGCTTCATGGCCAAGTGGAATCAGGCCTTGCCGGGCTGCTCGGGCCACATCCACCAGAGCCTGAGCGACGGCAAGAAAAACGTCTTCCACGACGCCAAACGACCGAACGCGATGAGCACGGTGTTCGAGAGCTACCTCGCCGGCCAGGTCGCCTGTCTGATGGAGTTCGCGCCGATGTTCTGGCCCACCGTCAACAGCTACAAGCGACTGGTCGACGGCTTCTGGGCGCCGGTCAAGCCGACCTGGGGGCTGGACAACCGCACCGCCAGCTTCCGCGTGATCGCCGGATCGCCCAAATCCACCCGGCTCGAGACCCGCTGCCCCGGCGCCGACGTCAACCCCTACCTGGCGATGGCCGCGGTGATCGCCGCCGGGTTGCACGGCGTCGAGCAAGGTCTGAAGCTGACGACACCGCCGATCACCGGCACCAACCAGGGGGCAGAGAACACACCGCGTGCGCCACGCTCGCTGATCCTCAGCACGCAGAACTTCAAGGTCTCGACGATCGCCCGAGACTGGTTCGGCGACACCTTCGTCGACCACTTCGCTGCGACCCGCGAGTGGGAACACCGCCAGTGGCAGGATGCGGTGACCGACTGGGAGCTCAAGCGCTATCTTGTGTTCTTCTGAAGCCGGCCCGCGTCAGCATCCCTTGAAGACCATCCTGTGAACACCCCATGAACATCCAGCGCTTCGCTTTCCCCACCGCGATCCATTTCGGCGCCGGCGCGCGCAAGCTGGTCGCCGCCCACCTGCTCGAACTCGGCTTCAAACGACCGCTGATCGTCACCGACCGGGCGCTGGCCGCGCTGCCGGTGACGGCCGAATTCAAGTCCCATTTGGTCGGCCTGACCGTCGCAGTCTTTGACGGCGTGTTCGGCAACCCGAGCTGTGCCCAGGTGATGGCCGGTGCGGCGGCGTTCAAAGCGCATGCCGCCGACTGCGTGATCGGTTTCGGTGGCGGCGCAGCGCTCGATGTGTCGAAAGTGGTCGCGCTGATGGCCGTGCACGACGGCGACGTGCTCGAGTACGTCTGGGACCACCCTGCGGTGCGGCCCATCGTCAAGCCTCTGCCTTACCTGGTCGCGCTGCCCACCACTTCGGGCACCGGCTCGGAGGTCGGCCGCTCGTCGGTGGTCAGCGAGAACGACAGCCACCACAAGCGCACCGTGTTCAGCGCCAAACTGCTGGCCGGTGCGGTGTTCGCCGACCCTGAGTTGACGCTGGCGCTGCCCGCCGCAGTGACCGCGGCCACCGGCATGGACGCCTTGACGCACAACATCGAGAGCTATCTCTCGCCGGCCTACCACCCGCTGTGCGATGGCATCGCGCTCGAAGGCCTGCGCATCGGTGCACGCGCGCTGGTGGCCGCGGTCAACGAGCCCGGCAATCTGCAGGCCCGCGCCGACATGATGATGAGTTCGATGATGGGGGCGATCGCGTTCCAGAAAGACCTCGGCTCGGTCCACGCCTGCGCCCACGCGCTGGGTGCCGTCTGCGACATGCACCACGGCCTGGCCAACGCACTGATGATCGAGCCGGTGCTGGCCTGGAACTTCGAGGCCGTGCCGACCAAGTTCGACGAGCTCGGCCATGCCGCCGGCGTGAGTGGCGGCGGCTTCGCGCTGCTGGCCTGGCTCAAACAGCTCAAACAGCAGGTCGGCATCCACGGCGGCCTGGCCGCACGCGGCGTGACCCCGGCGATGCTGCCGCGCCTGGTGCCGCTGGCCGCGACGGACTTCACCGGCCAGACCAACCCGCGGCCCGCCACCGCAGCCGACTACGAACGCTTGTTCCTGGAGGCGATGTGAGCGCGCCAGACCGGCCGGCCAACGCAAAACCGCTGCTGATCGGCGTCTCGGCGCGGATCTACTACCCCGGCACACCCGGCATCAAGGTCAGCGGCGTCTGGACCAAGACGCTGCACTATCTGGAGCAGTCGGTCGCGCATTGGGTGATGTCGGGCGGCGCGATGGCGGTGATGGTGCCGGCGGTGGACGCCCAGAGCGTCGTCAGGCGCTCGGACATCCGGCTCGACGATTACGCCGCAGCCCTCGACGGTCTGGTGCTGCAAGGCGGCAACGATGTCGCGCCTGAGAGCTATGGCGAGACACCGCAGCACGCCGACTGGCACGGCGACCGCATCCGCGACCGCTACGAGCTCGAGCTGATCGAGGCATTCGTCAAGGCCGGCAAGCCGGTGTTCGGTGTCTGCCGAGGCTTCCAGCTGATCAACGTGATGTACGGCGGCACGCTGCTGCAAGACATCGCGACGCAGCGACCGGCCTCGAAGTCGCACCGCGACGTGTCGATCTACGAGCGGCATGTCCACGCGGTCGATCTGGTGCCAGGCACCCGGCTGGCAGCGCTGTATCCCGGGGTGACCCGCGTCGTCACCAACAGCATCCACCACCAGGGGATCAAAGACCTGGCGCCCGGCTTCATCGTCGAGGCGCACTGCCCGGAGGACGGGCTGATCGAGGCCATCCGCAGTCCGGGGCCTGGCTATGTCGCTGCCGTGCAATGGCACCCTGAATTCCACGACGCGCAAGCGCTGGGCACCTTCGACGACGCGCCGATGCTGCGCGATTTTCTTGCCGAGGCGCAGCTTGCGCGCAACGGCGCCGCACCAGCCCACCGGATCACACCATGACCCAGCTGCAGATCCACAACCCCGCCACAGGCGCGGTGATCGCTGAGCTGCGCTGCGATGACGACGCCAGCGTGGCGGCCAAGACCGCCGCAGCGCGCGCCGCCCAGCCGGCCTGGCAGCGCGCGCCGATGGCCGACAAGCTGGCGATGGTCCAGCGCTTCCGGGCGATGCTGAGCGCCGAGCTCGAGACCCTGGCGACCACGCTGACCCAAGAGGTTGGCAAGCCGATCTCGCAGTCGCGCAACGAGCTCAACGGCCTGTTGCCTCGGATCGACTTCTTCCTGGAACAGGCCGAGGCCGCGGTCCGCGACCAGCATGTGTTCGATGGCGGTGGCATGCACGAGCAGATCGGTCACATCCCGCTCGGCGTGGTGGCCAACATCTCGGCCTGGAACTA
>CALQBT020000319.1 GCA_943328885.2 Bordetella parapertussis
GGCCGCAGGCGCGGTCTCGCGGCCGTCCCAGGCCTGCATCGCAAACCCATCCCAGTGCAGCAGCAAAGCACCGCCGCCGATGCCGCTGGACTGTGGCTCGACCAAAGTCAACACCATCTGCACCGCCACCGCAGCGTCCACCGCACTGCCACCGGCCTTGAGCACTTGGTAACCGGCATCGGTGGCGAGCGGGTTGGCAGCCGCCACCGCAAAGCGCGAAACCGCCCAGCCCGGCTTCGTGGCGTAGCCGGAGGGCCCTTCGGGCAGGGTCGGCGCTTCGTACTGCAAGGCAGGCGCCGCGCAGGAGGCCAGCAGCATCGGTGCCAGCAGCATCGGTGCCAGCCACAGCGCGCGCTGAGCGCAGCGCCGCAGCGCCTGCAACAGGCGCCCGGTGGCCCGCTTGTCAAGGTCGATCATCGTCAAAGCCTTCGGTACCTTTCAAACAAGGTTTCAAACAAGGTCCACATCATTCGACACGTCGGTCGATGGCGACCGCGCCATCGAACACCGCCGCAACCACAAACCACCAAGACAAACCACCCAGCGGCGGTTCGTTGAAAGATCGACAGCGCTCAAGATGGTCCGCATTGTCGATCGAAGCACATCGACCGGTTGCCCGAACCCAGTGCTAGACTGATCACCATGTCAGGAGAGAGTGCGAGGGCTTGTCCCCAAGCACCGCCGAAGGCGCAGGGGCCAGACCCCCGAACGCTCAGGCAAAAGGACTGACATCGCGCCTGGATTTTCAGGCGTTCCTCACTGGAGAGAGGCGGGCGGCATCGAGGGATGCGGGCCCGTCCACCGAAGGGGCAAACGGGATCCTGGCCCACCAGGCCCCGCCAATCTCTCAGGTAAAGCGGACAGCGAGGGCAACTCCCCCCCACCTCGGTGGCGGTGTACGGCAGTGCCTTCGAAAGATCCAACCATGTACTCAGACCTGCTCCAGACCCCGCTTCACGCGCTGCATGCTGAACTTGGCGCCCGCATCGTGCCGTTCGCAGGCTATGCGATGCCGGTGCAATACCCTGCCGGCATCCTGGCAGAGCACCGCTGGTGCCGTGACAGCGCCGCATTGTTCGACGTCTCGCACATGGGTCAGCTACAGCTGCGCGGAACAAACGCCGCCGAAGCGCTCGAGACGCTGCTGCCACAAGACATGGTCGGTCTGGCGGTGGACCAGCAGCGCTACGCGTTCTTCACCAATGCCAGCGGTGGCTTGCTCGATGACCTGATGGTCACACGCCGCGCTGACCATTTGTTCCTCGTCGTCAACGCCGGCCGCAAAGCAGAAGACACCAAACACCTGATCACCCATATCGGCCACCGCTGCAGCGTCGTGCCGCTGCCAGACCAGGCGCTGCTCGCGCTGCAGGGCCCCAAAGCGGCGCTGGCGCTGGCGCGGCTCAGCCCCGGCGTGGCGACGCTGAGGTTCATGACCGGCGGCGATTTCGAGCTCGCCGGTGCGACCTGCTTCATCACGCGGTCGGGCTATACCGGCGAGGACGGCTTCGAGATCTCGGTGTCGGCGGCGCAAGCCGAGGCAGTGGCGCGCACGCTGCTGGACCAGCCAGAGGTCAGGCCCGCAGGCCTGGGTGCGCGCGACACGCTGCGTCTGGAAGCCGGCCTGTGCCTGTATGGTCATGACATCGACGAGCTCAGCACGCCGGTCGAAGCCGGCCTGGCCTGGGCGATCCAGAAAGTGCGGCGCCCCGGCGGGGCGCGCGCCGGTCACTACCCTGGCGCCAGCGTGATCGAGGGTCAGCTCAGCCTGGGCGTGGCGATCAAGCGCGTCGGCCTGACCGGTCTGGAGCGGGTGCCCGTGCGCGAGGGCACTTCGATCGTCGACAGCCACGGCCATGCGCTGGGCCGAGTGACCAGCGGCACGCTAGGGCCCACGGTGCACGAGCCGGTGGCGATGGCCTACCTGGCGGCCAACCACGCCGGCCTGCAGCATGAGGTCTACGCCGAGGTGCGCGGCAAGCGCCTGCCGATGCGCGTCACGCCCATGCCCTTCACGCCCCACCGCTACCACCGGTAGAACCATCGCCGCCGGCCGGCGTCCGGCCAGATGTCCGGCCAGATGTCCGGCCAGATCCTCGACATCGCCTCTCCCAACCAGAACAAGGACTTCCCATGACCACCAAATTCACCGCCGACCACGAATGGATCAACATCGAGAACCAGCAAGCCGCAGTCGTCGGCATCACACTGCATGCGCAGGACGCGCTGGGTGACGTGGTCTTCGTCGAGCTGCCTGAGGTCGGCAGCCGCTTTGCCCAGGGCGAGGTGGCCGGCGTGGTCGAGTCGGTCAAGGCTGCGGCCGACATCTTCATGCCGGTCAGCGGCGAGGTCGTCGAAGTCAACGAGGCGCTGCGCGCCGACCCGGCACTGGCCAACACCGACCCGATGGGTGCCGGCTGGTTTTTCAAGATCAAGCCCAGCGACCCAGCGCAGTTCGAAGCGCTGATGGACTCGCCAGGCTACGACGAACTGCTCAAGACGCTGTAATCCCTTTTCCATCGCTCGAGACCCCAACATGCTAAAGCCCGCCCACCCGCCCCTGGCCGATCTGGAAAACTGCGGCGAGTTCGTCGCCCGCCACATTGGCCCCGATGCGGCCGACCAAGCGCACATGTTGGGCGTGATCGGCGCCGCCTCACGCCGCGCGCTGATCGAGACCATCGTGCCGCGCAGCATTGCGCGCGCCCGGCCCATGGACTTGCCCGCCGCGCTGACCGAGGCCCAGGCGCTGGCCGAGTTGCGCGCGATCGCGGCGAAGAACCAGGTGCTCAAGAGCTTCATCGGCCAGGGCTACCACGCCAGCCACACGCCCGGCGTCATCGCGCGCAACATCCTTGAGAACCCGGCCTGGTACACCGCCTACACCCCTTACCAGGCCGAGATCTCACAGGGCCGGATGGAGGCGCTGGTCAACTTCCAGACCATGGTCTGCGACCTGACCGGCATGGCGATCGCCAACGCCTCGATGCTAGACGAAGCCACCGCCGCAGCCGAAGCCATGACGCTGGCCAAGCGCAGCGTCAAGTCGAAATCCGACACCGTGATCGTGGCTGCGGACTGCCATCCGCAGACCCTCGAAGTGATCCAGACCCGCGCCGCACCGCTCGGCCTGACGGTGCTGGTGGGCGACCTGGCCAGCCTGCTGGCGTCGCACGACTGCTTCGCGGTGATCGCGCAATACCCCGCCAGCACCGGGCGGATCCACGACCTGCAAGCGATAGCCGACGCGGCCCATGCACGGCAGGCAGGCTTCATCGTCGCCGCCGACCTGCTGGCGCTGACGCTGCTCAAAGCCCCGGGCGAGTTCGGCGCCGACATCGTCGTCGGCAACAGTCAGCGTTTGGGCGTGCCGATGGGCAACGGCGGCCCACATGCCGCCTACCTGGCCTGCCGCGATGAATTCAAGCGCTCGATGCCGGGCCGGCTGGTGGGGGTCAGCGTGGACGCCCATGGCAACCCCGCCTACCGGCTGGCGCTGCAGACCCGCGAGCAGCATATCCGGCGCGAGAAAGCCACCTCTAACATCTGCACTGCTCAGGTGCTGCTGGCGGTGATGGCCAGCATGTACGCGGTCTACCACGGCCCGGCCGGCCTGAAACGCATCGCGCTGCGGGTGGCCAGTTTCACCGCCATCCTGGCGCGCGGCTTGAGCGACCTGGGTTGCCGGATGCTCAACGCCCAGGCCTTCGACACCCTGACGATCGAGACCGGCGCCGCCACTTCAGCCGTGCTGGCGCGAGCGCGAACCGGCGGCGCCAACCTGCGCCGGGTCAGTACCACCCAACTCGGCATCACGCTAGACGAGACCACCACCCGCGCCGACCTGGCCGCGCTGTGGTCGTGGTTTGCCGCGCCCGGCCAGGCGCTGCCGACGGTGGCCGCGTTCGAAGCCGGCGTCGAGACGCTGATTCCGCCCGCGCTGCGCCGCAGCAGCGAATTTCTGACCCATCCGGTGTTCAACCGCCACCACAGCGAGACCGAGATGCTGCGCTACATCCGCAGCCTGTCGGACAAGGA
>CALQBT020000320.1 GCA_943328885.2 Bordetella parapertussis
CAGTTGTGCACGCAGCGGGGTATCCCGCTGGTGTTCCTGCAGAACATCACGGGCTTCATGGTCGGCCGCGACTACGAACGGCGCGGCATCACGAAAGATGGCGCCAAGATGATCATGGCGGTCTCAGGCTCAGAAGTGCCGAAGTTCACGGTCATTTGCAACGGCTCCTACGGTGCCGGCAACTACGGCATGTCAGGCAGAGCGTTCGACCCTAGATTTCTCTTCATGTGGCCCCAAAGCCAGATCTCGGTGATGGGTGCTGAGCAGGCCGCCAAGGTCCTGGTCGACATCAAGCTGCGGCAGTTGGCCCGCAGCGGGCAGTCGCTGTCGGCCGCAGAAGTCGCGGCGATACGAGAACCGGTTCTGCAGGACTACCAACGACAGTCGAGTGCGCTGTTCTCGACCTCGCAGCTGTGGGACGACGGGATTCTGGACCCATTGGCCACACGCAACGCCATCGGCATGGCGATCTCGGCTTCGCTCAACGCGCCGATCGGTGAACCGCGCTACGGCGTGTTCAGAATGTAGGCCGTGACGCCACTCCCTCAAGCCGGCGCCGCTGACCTGAGCGTCGCAGTCCAGCGCCCGCGCGCCAGCGCCCACAGCACAGCGCCCAGCGGCAAGGCCAGCAGCGCAAACGCCGGGCCAACCCGGCCGAAACCGCTGGCCGCCAGACCGAAGATCGGTGGGCCGATCACCACGCCGAAGAAGGTGAAAAACAAGCACCCCCCGGTGGCCGCGGCGGCTTGGACCGTCGGCACCAGCTTGGCCACCGTGCCCAGGAACACGCCGTTCCAGCCGATCGCGGTGGCGCCGTAAGTCGCCAACAGCAGCATCACCCAGACACCGGACGTGCCGGCGGTCAGCAGCGGCATCAGCAGCCCGGCCAGCCCCATCGCCGCAGCCAGCCCCAGCAAGGTCAAGCGAGGGCCGCCTTGCCAGCGGTCAGCGACCCAACCCCACAGGATTCGGCCGACCACACCGGCAGCCTGGGCCACCGACAGCGCCACGCCGGCCCGCACCAAACCCCAGTCCAGGTCGGTCGTCAGAAAACTCACCAGGTAGGCGCTCAGGCTGAGTTGCACCAGCGAGAACACGAAAGTGCAGGCGGCCAAGCGACGCAGCACCGGGTGGCTGCGCACCAACTGCAGCGGCTGCAGCAACTGCGCCCAGCCTGGCAGCGCGCCACCGGCCGCACGCTGCGAATCCAACACGCCGCGCAGACCTTGCGCCAACAGCAAAGACAACAAGCACATCCCGGCCACCAGCGCCAGCGCTGCCGCAGCACCAGCCATCAGCAGCACCGGCGGCACCATCAGCCCGGCCAGCACACCGCCCAAGGGCACGCCGGTCTGCTTGACCGAGAACACCAGCCCGTAGCGCTCAGGCGGCGTGGTGCGCGCCAGCATCTGCGAACTCGCCGGCGTGATCGGCCCGTAACCCAAGCCCAGCAGCAGCGCGCCCAGCGCAGCGGCGCCAACCTGCGGCAGCACCATCAGACCCAAGCCCATCGCCGACAGCGCCAGCCCGGCCTGGCTGACCCGTATCGGTCCCCAGCGCTGCACCAGCGCGGCGCCCCACAGGCTGGCCACCATCGCGCCAAGGTAGACGATCGCGATGTAAACGCCGACCGCTGCGGTGCCCAAACCCAGTGCGGCCAACAAAGCCGGCGCGGCCACGGCCGGGGCGATCACCGCAGCTGCCGAGGCTGATTGCACGGCCAGCGTGACCGGCAAGGCCCAGCGCAACAGGCCGGGCTGCAGCGTGGGCGCTGCAGCGCAGATCGGCGATGGATTCAAGCCTGGGTTGGATGAGGTGCTCAAGCGGGACAGTCTACGGGGCTTTGGCCGGCCATCTGCCAGCAAGGCTGCAGGCTGATGCACCGGCATGCAAGCCTGTACTGGGCGTGATCACGAGCAATCCCTGCGGCCACGGCGATTTGAGAATCGGCAATCGATCATCGCGCGAGCCTCTCATGATGTGCGCTCATGCCGCTCGCGGTCAACGTCGGCGACTTGGTAGGCCCAATTCATTGGCAACCCCGTTAGCACTCCATTAGGGAGAGTGCTAATATCAATGGAACCAAGTTGCTGCAAGCCAGTCCTAAAGATCATGAACACTGCTGTCACCTCGTTGTCTGTCCGCGATCCCTGGGCACTGGTGCCTTCGCTGGGCAATCTCGACGCCTATATCTCGGCCGTGAACCGTCTGCCGATGTTGACCCCCGACGAAGAACAACTGTTCGCGCGCCGCTTGCGTGACGAGGCCGATGTGGCCTCTGCCGGCAAACTGGTGCTGTCACACCTGCGGCTGGTGGTGTCGGTCTCGCGCCAATACCTGGGCTACGGACTGCCCCATGGCGACCTGATACAGGAAGGCAACATCGGGCTGATGAAGGCGGTCAAGCGCTTCGACCCCGACCAAGGCGTGCGTCTGGTCAGCTACGCGCTGCACTGGATCAAGGCCGAGATCCATGAGTACATCCTGCGCAATTGGCGAATGGTCAAGCTCGCCACGACCAAGGCGCAGCGCAAGTTGTTCTTCAACCTGCGCTCGATGAAGCAGCGCCTCAAGAGCAACGCCAGCGACGCCAACGCACACCGCAACACGCTCTCATCGGCCGAGATCGCGCAGATGGCCGTAAGCCTCAACGTCAAGCCGGCCGAAGTGATCGAGATGGAAACCAGGCTGTCAGGTGGCGATGTCGCGCTTGATCCGCAGAACGACGACAACGAGGAAAGCTACGCGCCGATCGCCTACCTGGCCGATGACTCCAACGAGCCGACCCAGGTGCTGGAAGGCCGACGTCGCGATGCGCAATCTGGTGAAGGCCTGGTGCAGGCGCTCGACGTGCTGGACGCGCGAAGCCGTCGCATCGTCGAGGAGCGCTGGCTCAAAGTCAACGACGACAACTCCGGCGGCATGACGCTGCATGACCTGGCTGCAGAGTACGGCGTCAGCGCCGAGCGAATTCGCCAGATCGAGGTGGCCGCGATGAAGAAGATGCGCAAAGCGCTGGAAACCGCAAGCTAAGACATCGCGCGGCCGCGTGAACAGAGCCACCCCAGGGTGGCTTTCTCACATCCAACAGGCCTTGTCAGGATTTTTCGGCCAGCAAAATCTTCAAGTCATCGGCCAGTGCCTGCGCGCCGCTGCCATAGCGGGTAAACAGGCGAACCCGGCCATGCGCGTCGAACACGTACGACCCGGCGGTGTGGTCGACGGTATAGCTGGTCTCGGTCTTGCCGGGCACTTTGGCGAAGAACACCTTGAACTCCTTGGCCACCGCCTTGGTCTCGTCCAGACTGCCGCGCAGGCCGATGATGTCGGGACCGAAATTTGCGACATAGGACTTGAGCAGTGCAGCACTGTCTCGATCGGGATCGACGCTGACGAAGATGCCCTGAACCCGTGCGCCATCGCCGCCCAAGCTGCGCTTGACCTCGGCCAACTCAGCCAGCGTGGTGGGGCAGACATCCGGACACTGGATGTAGCCGAAGAACACCACCACCAGCTTGCCCTTGAACTCGGCCAGCGTCCGGGGCCGACCGTCAGCATCGGTCATGGCCAGCGTGCGGGCGTATTCAGCACCGGTGATGTCCACCCCTTTGAACGATGGCCTGGGCGCCGCGCCGTCGCAGGCCGACAGCAAGACCACCCCGGCCATCGCGATCCAGCGGCGGCGCATCATTGAAGTGGTCATGGTGATCCTTGCAGCCAGGGCATCAGGTAATGGTCGAGCAGCAGCGCAGCGAACAACAGCGACAGGTGCAGGATCGAGAAGCGGAAGGTCTTGCGCGCCAGCGCGTCGCTGTAGTCACGCCACAGCATCCAGCCGAAGGCGATGAACCACCCGCCCAACACCACCGCGCTGGCCAAGTAAAGCCAGCCGCTCATGCCGATGATGAAAGGCAGCAAGGTTGCGGCGAACAACACCAGCGTGTAGAGAAGCACGTTCAGGCGCGTGAAGTCCGAGCCATGGGTGACCGGCAGCATCGGCAGGCCAGAGCGGCGGTAGTCCTCGACCCGGTACAGC
>CALQBT020000321.1 GCA_943328885.2 Bordetella parapertussis
ATGCCCAAGCCGACGCTGGCGGTGATCCCAGGCCCAGCGGCGGGTGCCGGCTTGTCGCTGGCCTTGGCCTGCGACATGCGCATCTCCACCGACGACGCCAAGTTCACGACCGCGTTCTCCAAGATCGGGCTGTCGGGCGACTTTGGGGGCAGCTACTTCCTCCACCACTTGGTGGGGGCGGCCAAAGCGCGCGAGATGTACTTCACCGGCCAGGTGATCCGCGGCGACGAGGCCCTGCGCATCGGCCTGGTCAACCGGGCCGTGCCCGCTGCGCAGCTGGCCGAGGCCGCCAGCGCCTGGGCCGCCGAACTGGCTTCGCTGCCCACGGTGGCGATCGGCTACATGAAGCGCAACCTCAACACCGGGCTGAGCGGCTCGCTGTCGCAAGTGCTGGACGCCGAGGCGATCCACATGATCCGTACTTTCGAGACCGACGACCACAAGGGTGCGGCGACCGCATTTGTCGAAAAACGGGCACCGCACTTCGAAGGCCATTGACGCCAACGCATCGCCGCTGCCAGACAAGCTGCGCGCGCCGCTGCAAAACTTTGCCAGAGGTCGGGCAATCCAGAATGGCGCGACGATCTGAACCCGTCCATCATTGAAGCTTTCAACCGCAGAGACCCACCATGAAAATCCCATCGCTCAAGGAAGTCGTCACCGCCCAGGAATGGCAGCTGCGGGTTGAACTGGCGGCCGCTTACCGCCTGGTCGCCGCCTATGGCTGGAGTGACCTGATCTTCACCCACATCTCGGCGCGCATCCCGGGCCCGGAGCATCACTTCCTGATCAACCCCTATGGGCTGATGTTCGACGAGATCACCGCCTCGAGCCTGGTGTTGATCGACCTGGAAGGCAACAAGCTGCGCGAGTCCGGGTTTCCGATCAATCCGGCTGGCTTCACGATCCACAGCTGCATCCACGCGGTGCGCGAGGACGCCGGCTGCGTGCTGCACACCCACAGCCGCGCCGGTGTCGGGGTCAGTGCGCAAAAAGCCGGCCTGCTGCCCTTGAGCCAGCAGTCCACGCTGATCCTCAACACCATTGCTTACCACGACTACGAAGGCATTGCGCTCAACCCCGACGAGAAGCCCAGGCTGCAAGCCAGCCTGGGGCATTCGAACTTCCTGATGCTGCGCAACCACGGCCTGCTGACGGTGGGCAAGACGGTTCCGGAGGCATTCCTGAACATGTACACCTTCGAGAACTCCTGCCGCATCCAGGTTGACGCGCAGTCGGGCGGCGCCGAACTCAACCTGATCGGCCCCGGACCGATCGCTGCCAACGCCACCAACATGGCCAAGGTCGCGCCCGGCGCCACCGGCGCCAGCCTGGCCTGGCCGGCGCTGCTGCGCAAGCTCGACCGCGAGAATCCCGGCTACGCCAGCTGAGCTTAGGGTCGGCGGCGCCTGTGCCGGCGCGGCCTTGTCCCGTGGGTGACCCACGCCGGCGGGCGCTGCCCTTACCGTTTTCGGCTCCGCGACAGGCCCCTGGCCCGAGCCTCATCGACTGAAAGCGCTGACCATGAAAGCTGTACTTTGCAAGGCCTGGGGCCTGCCCGAAACCCTGGTGGTTGAGGAGGTGCCCAAGCCCGAGCCCAAAGCGGGCGAGGTCTTGATCGAGATCCACGCCGCGTCGGTGAACTTTCCCGACGTGCTGATGATCCAGAAGAAGTATCAGATCCAGCCCGAGCTACCCTTCATCCCGGGCAGCGAGGTCGCCGGCACGGTGCGTGCGCTCGGCGAGGGCGTGAGCAACGTCAAACTCGGCGACCGGGTGATCGCCTTCGTCGGACTGGGCGGTTTTGCGCAGTTCGTCGCGGCCAAGGCGGTCGGTCTGATCCCGATCCCGCCCGAGCTCGACGATGCGGTCGCAGCCAGTTTCACACTGGTCTATGGCACCTCGCACCACGCGGTGATCGACCGCGGCGAGCTCAAGGCTGGCCAGACCATGCTGGTGCTGGGCGCGGCTGGCGGCGTGGGCCTGTCAGCGGTCGAGATCGGCAAGGCCGTCGGCGCGCGCGTGATCGCAGCGGCGTCGACCGACGCCAAGCTCGCGGTCTGCAAGGCCCACGGCGCCGACGTGTTGATCAACTACAGCACGCAAGACCTGCGCGCAGCGATCAAGGAGGCCACTGGCGGCCTCGGCCCCGACGTGATCTACGACCCGGTGGGCGGCGTCTACGCCGAGCCGGCTTTCCGTTCGATCGCCTGGCGCGGTCGCTACCTGGTGATCGGCTTTGCCAACGGCGAAATCCCCAGGCTGCCGGCCAACCTGATGCTGCTCAAGGGCGCGAGCATGGTCGGCGTGTTCTGGGGCGATTTCGCACGCCGCGAGCCCCAGGCCAATGCCGCGGCGATGCACCAGATGATGGGCTGGATTGCCGAAGGCAAGCTGCGGCCACTGATCTCGGCACGCTACTCGCTGGCCGATACCGCCAAGGCCTTCACGGCCTTGGCCTCGCGCCAGGCCACTGGCAAGATCGTGATCGAGCCCGGCCGCGCCTGATCAGCCTCGGATTGCCCGCCAGGCCGTATTCTTCCCAACACTGTTTTCCCTTTCAAAGGACTTGAGCACCATGAAGACCAAGATCACTGAAATGTTCGGCATCGAGCATCCGATCATCCAGGGTGGCATGCACTACGTGGGCTTTGCCGAGTTGGCCGCTGCGGTGTCGAACGCCGGCGGACTGGGCATCATCACCGGGCTGACCCAACGCACCCCCGAGCTGCTGGCCAACGAGATCAGGCGCTGCCGTGAGATGACCGACAAGCCTTTCGGCGTCAACCTGACCTTCCTGCCTTCGCTGAACACGCCGGACTACCCCGGCTACATCAAGGCCATCATCGACGGCGGCGTCAAGGCGGTCGAGACCGCCGGCAACAACCCGCAGAAGTGGCTGCCCGCGATGCATGAGGCTGGTATCAAGGTGATCCACAAATGCACCTCGGTGCGCCATTCGCTCAAGGCCGAATCGATAGGCTGCGACGCGGTCAGCGTCGACGGTTTCGAGTGCGGCGGCCACCCGGGCGAGGACGACATTCCCAACTTCATCCTGCTGCCGCGCGCTGCCGACGAGTTGAAGATCCCGTTCGTCGCCTCGGGCGGCATGGCCGATGGACGCTCACTGGTCGCCGCGCTGGCGCTGGGCGCCGAGGGCATCAACATGGGCACGCGCTTCATCGCGACCCAGGAAGCCCCGGTGCACGAGAACGTCAAGCAGGCGATCGTCGCGGCCAGCGAACTCGACACCCGCCTGGTGATGCGCCCGCTGCGCAACACCGAGCGCGTGCTGCGCAACGTCGCGGTCGACCGCTTGATCGCGAAGGAAAAAGAACTGGGCGCGAACCTGAAGTTCGAGGACATCATGGCCGAGGTCGCCGGCGTCTACCCGAAGATCATGCTCGAGGGCACGATGGAAGCCGGCGCCTGGTCCTGCGGCATGGTCGCCGGCCTGATCCACGACGTCCCCACTTGCAAGCAGCTGATCGACCGCATCATGGCCGAGGCCAACGCGATCATCCGCCAGCGGCTGGCGGGCTTTCTGTGACGGCTTGACGGCGGCCCGCTGGCCGACCGTCAGCGCATTGACAGAAACTCGACCCAGTTGCCATCCGGGTCGGTGACGATCGCGATGTGGATGCCGGGACGAATCTCTTTTTCCGGCACGACCACCTTGATGCCGGCATCGACACAGGCCTTGACCATCTCGGTCAGGTTGCTGATCGTCATCGTCCAGTAACGCATGCCCGCTGCGCTCTGGATGCCGCCAGGTGCCGACGGGTTCAAGGCCGGCTCGGCAGGCATCACCCGCAGCTTGATCAGGCTGTCGCCGCACATCAGCCGGTGCATCACGCCGCCGGCGGGCATGGCCATTTCGCCGACGTGTTTCAGCCCCAGCAGGTCGTGGTAGAACGCCAGCATCGCCGGGCCGTTGGACGTGACGATGCCCAGATCGATCGATTGCTTGGTCAGTGCGATGCCCATGAGAGTCTCCTTGTGTTGATGGGCCAC
>CALQBT020000322.1 GCA_943328885.2 Bordetella parapertussis
CTCGGATGCACGACCACGAAGAAGGTGTAGCGACCGATGTCGGCGATCGGGGTGAAATCGCGGTTCGGATCGTAGGGCGGCGACTTGCGCAAGGCCGGCGCAGCGACGATCGGGCTGTTGGTCGCGAAGAACAGCGTGTAGCCGTCGGGTGCGGCGCGCACGACTTCGTTGCCGGCGATCGCGCCGTCAGCCCCGGCTTTGTTGTCGACCAAGACCGGTTGACCGAGCGCCTGGGAGACCGCATTGCCGAAAGCACGCCCGATTGTGTCGGTGGCCGCACCAGGCGGAAACGGCACGACCAACCGGATCGGCTTGTTGGGGTAGGTCTGCGCGGCGGCCGTCAACGCGACGGCACCGAGCAAGCAAGCAACGAGCAACTTTTTCATGTCTGTCCTTGTTCTCAGGGAAACGAAAATCTAAAAACCATCATGCCAGCGCTGGCGGGGCACGATCGGGTGAAAACCCGATCCTGCGCCTCAGACGCCAAGAGACACACCCAGCCCGCGCGCCGCTGCCAGCATCGCATGGCCGGCCGGAATCGGCCGGTTCCGGCCCGCCACGAGTTCGAGTCCAACGCTCGTCACGAGATCCCCATGCAAGGCCACCATGCGACCGAAGCCTCCGGCCTGCACCAACTCGGCGGCATGCCAGCCAAAACGGGTGGCGAGCACCCGATCGAAAGGCGTGGGCGAGCCGCCGCGCTGCACATGACCCAGCAAAGTGGCACGGACCTCGCTCTGCAGCCTAGGCGTGAGTTGACGCGCCAGCACCGCGCCCACACCGCCCAGGCGCAGCGGGTCGGGGCTGTCGGCAATCGTCTGCGTCACCGTCAGTCCGCCGCCGTCGGCCATCGCGCCTTCGGCAACACAGATCAGCGTGTAGCCTTCGACAGCCTCGCGCTCGCGGCAGCGCTGCACCACCGCGTCGAGCTGGTAAGCCTGCTCGGGCAACAAGATCACGTCGGCCGCGCCAGCCATGCCGCCTTCGAGCGCGATCCAGCCAGCGTAGCGACCCATGGTCTCGGCAATCATCACCCGGCCGTGGCTTCGCGCAGTGGTCTCGAGCCGGTCCAGCGCCTCGGCCACCACCGCCACGGCACTGTCGAAGCCAAAGCTGCGGTCGGTGTGGCAGAGGTCGTTGTCGATGGTCTTGGGCACGCCGATCACCGGCAGGCCCAGGCCGCTGAGCTTGTGCGCGATCGTCATCGTGCCGTCACCGCCAATCGCCACCAGCGCGTCCAGCCCCAGCTCGCGCGCGTAGGCCAGCGCCTGATCCGAGACATCGGCACCCCCTGCGCCGAAATAGTGAAACGGATCGCAGCGGTTGTGCGTGCCCAGGATGGTGCCGCCCTGGGCCAGGATGCCGGCCACCGCAGACTTGTCGAGCACCCGAACCTCGCGCTTGAGCAGGCCGAGAAAGCCACGCCGGATACCGGTGACCCGTGCATCGCACTCGTTGATCAGCGCCAGCGTGACAGCGCGTATCACCGCGTTCAGGCCGGGGCAGTCGCCGCCGCCCGTCAGGATACCCACGTGCATGGCTTGCTCCCTGAAGTCTCGAGGTTTGCCAGCCGGGTCTGCCGCTCAACCCAGCCAGCCCGCCCGGTCGGCGTGCAACTGGACCCGGTCGGTGCGGCAGGAGTACATCGGGAGTACATCATGTGCCGGCATCGTCGTCGCGGCCGCTTGCCACCAGCGCCCTCATGTGCGGATTGCGGCGCATTGCGCGAGCCAGGTCGTTGCTGCTCCCCGGCTGAGCACCGGCAAGCGCGCCCGCAACGGGTCGACCCGGTCGTGCTGGCTGACCTTGGAGCCTAGAGTGACATCGGGCGCTGTGGGCTGGGACTCGGGCTGGGACGATTCGCTCAAAGCGGCCTCCGGAAAATGGTGGTGCGGACGGCGGGCGGATGGGCCACCGCAGCGACAGGAACCGTCAGACGGTGGCAAGCATCTGCGCGTAACGCGGCAGGTCGACGTTGCCGCCCGACAGGATCACGCCGACCCGAGCACCGCGCAGATCAACCACGCCCTCGAGCAGCGCGGCCGCGCCCAGGCAGCCGGTGGGCTCAACGACCTGCTTCATGCGCTCGGCGAAGAACTGCATCGTGCGGATCAGCTGCGCGTCGCTGACGGTGACGATGCGCTCGACCAGGGCCTGGATCACCGGGAATGTGAGCTGCCCGCTGGCCTGGGTCTGGGCACCGTCGGCAATCGTCTGCGGCACGGCGATCTGCACGATGCTGCCGGCGGCCAGGCTTTGCTGGGTGTCGTTGCCGGCCTCGGGCTCGACGCCTATCACCGCGATGCCGGGCAGCTTGTGCTTGGCTGCGACCGCACAGCCCGAAATCAGGCCACCGCCGCCCACGCAGACCAGCAACACATCGAGCGGGCCAACCTCGTTGATCAGCTCCAGCGCCGCCGTTCCCTGCCCTGCCATCACGTCGGGGTGGTCGAAAGGCGGGATCAGTGTCATGCCGCGCTCGTCGGCGATGCGCGCACCAATCACCGCACGGTCCTCGGTATAGCGGTCGTACAAGACCACCTCGCTGCCGACCTGACCGCGTTGGTAGTCGCGCGTGGCAGCAAGCTTGGCAGCGGGCGCGTCCTGCGGCATCACGATCACGCTGGGCATGCCCAGCAGTCGGGCTGACAGCGCGATCGCCTGGGCATGGTTGCCCGAACTGAAAGCCAGCGCGCCCGCGCTTCGTTGTTCGGGCGTGAAGCGGGCCAGTGCGTTGTAAGCGCCGCGAAACTTGAAGGCACCCATGCGCTGCAAGTGCTCAGCCTTGAAAAACACCCGCGCGCCGCAGCGCTCGTCGGCGGTGTGGGACCTGAGCACCGGGGTGCGGTGGGCCACGCCTTTGAGCCTTTCGGCGGCGGCGCTGATGTCCGAGAAGTCGATTGCAAGAGATGTCATGCCAGCAAGCATAACGAGGCCGCAGCAATCGGGGCTTGAGCGCTTGCCGCTGCGCCGCCAATTGGCATGTTTTCAGCACGCTGCTCAGGTCCTGCTCAAGCTGCGATTTTGCCTACGCTGAGTGGTCGATATTTCCAAAGCGAGTCATGCCCGTCAAGCCCCTGCCTGCCCCGATCACCGAAGCCAATGACTCGCCGCCCGGCCTGCTGGCATTTGTCGATTTCAAATGGCTGATGGCCGGCGAAGGCCACCGGATTGACCTCGACCGGCTACAGCAAGAGCCGGTCTACGCCCGCGCCTGCCTCGCACTGGCTGCAGGCTCGAGCTCTGCCACTTTGCGACATGCGGCGCGGCGCCTGGTCTCGGCGTCGAACGCCGGTGCATCAAGCCGTCAAACCGGGCCCTGAATGCCGCCGCGCCCAAGACTCACAAGCAAATGTGGCTTTGCGGCTTGATCCCCACGGGGGGCGGCCGGCTTCGGCCGGCCTTGGGGCGCTCAGTATCAGCGGCTCGATCGGGGTGAGCAGCCGAAAATCCTCAGGCTATCAATCCCCGGCCACGCAGCATCGGCTCGATCCTGGCGTCGCGGCCGCGAAATGCCCGAAAAGCAGCGCCCGGCTCGACGCTGTCGCCGCGGCTGTAAATGCAGGCCTTCAGCCGCGCCGCCACCACCGGGTCGAAGGCGCTACCCGCCTCGGTGAATGCATCCCAGGCATCGGCCTCCAGCACCTCGGCCCAAAGGTAGACGTAGTAGCCGGCGGCATAGCCGCTGCCGGAAAACAGGTGCTGGAAATGCGGCAAGCGATGGTTCATTCCGGCGTCGGCTGGCAGGCCGCGCGAGCGCATCAGGTCGCGCTCGAAGCCGACGATGTCCTCGATCGGCACCGAGCTCTCGTGCGCGGCGAGGTCGACGATCGCGCTGGCGGTGTAGCGCACCGTCTCGTAGCCTTGGCCAAAGCGGCGCGCGGCGTCGAGTCGGTCGAGCAGCGCGTCGGGGATCACCTCGCCGGTCTGCCAGTGGCGTGCGTGGCTGCGCAACACCTCGCGCTCGGTGCCCCAGTGCTCCAGAAGTTGCGACGGCAGCTCGA
>CALQBT020000323.1 GCA_943328885.2 Bordetella parapertussis
AGGCACTGCGTCGCCGTCGCCGTCGAGCACGCCGCCTTCCAGAATGCCCTCGATGTAGTTGGGCTCACCCTGGCTCTTGAGGTACTCGACCACCCGGTGCACTTCGTCGTCCGAGACAAACGCCCCGTGTACGCGCACCGGCACGCCGCCACCCGGTTGCAGATAGAGCATGTCGCCCTGACCCAGCAAGGCCTCGGCGCCCGACTGGTCCAGGATGGTTCGCGAATCGATCTTGCTGCTGACCTGGAAGCTCAGGCGGGTCGGGATGTTGGCCTTGATCAAGCCGGTGATCACATCCACGCTGGGCCGCTGTGTGGCCAGGATCAGGTGGATACCGGCGGCGCGGGCCTTTTGCGCCAAGCGCGCGATCAACTCCTCGATCTTCTTGCCCACCACCATCATCAAGTCGGCGAGTTCGTCGATCACCACCACGACGAAGGGCAGGCGCGCCAGCGGCTCCGGAGCTTCCGGCGTCAGGCTGAACGGATTGGGCAGCAACTCACCGCGTTCGGTCGCCTCGTCGATCTTCTTGTTGTAGCCGGCCAAGTTGCGCACGCCCAGCTTGCTCATCAGCTTGTAGCGCCGCTCCATCTCGCCGACGCACCAGTTCAAGGCGTTGGCGGCCTGCTTCATGTCGGTGACCACCGGGCACAGCAGGTGCGGAATGCCCTCGTAGACGCTCATCTCGAGCATCTTCGGGTCGATCAGGATCAGCCGCACGTCGCGCGCCTCGGCCTTGTAGAGCAGGCTGAGGATCATCGCGTTGATGCCCACCGACTTGCCCGAGCCGGTCGTGCCGGCAACCAAGCAATGCGGCATCTTGGCCAGGTCGGCGACCATCGGCGCACCGATGATGTCCTTGCCCAGGCCCATGGTGAGCTGGCTGCTGGCATCGTGGTAGACCTGAGAGCCCAGGATCTCGGCCAGCCGGATCATCTGGCGTCGGGCGTTGGGCAACTCCAGCGCCATCGTCGTCTTGCCCGGAATGATCTCGACCACCCGGATGCTGACCAGCGACAAGGAGCGCGCCAAGTCCTTGGCCAGGTTGACCACCTGCGAGCCCTTGACGCCGGTGGCCGGTTCGATCTCATAGCGCGTGATCACAGGACCCGGGGAGGCCGCCACCACGCGCACCTCGACGCCGAAGTCGCGCAGCTTTTTCTCGATCATGCGCGAGGTCATCTCGACCGACTCGGGCGTGACCGAATCGACCCGCGTGGTCGGCGCAGCGTCGAGCAGATCCACCTGCGGCAAGCGGGTGTCGCTGAGTTCGGCGAACAGCGGCTTCTGGCGCTCCTTGACGACTCGGGTGCTCTTGGGCACCTCGACCATCGGCTTGTCGATGACGATCGGCAGATGCTCTTCGACCTCGACCCTGTCTTCCTCGACCACTTGTTCGCGTTCGCGCGTCAGCACCTCGGCAATTCGCCTGTCTTCCTTGACCTCGCGCGCCTCGGCTTGGGCCTGCCACAAGCCCTCAATGGCCTGCCCCAGTCGGTCGGCGACCCCGGCCCAGGAAAAGCGCAGCGACAGCGACAAGCCCAGCACCAGGGCAGCAATCCACAACACGCCCGAGCCTGCAAACCCCAACCACTTCATGGACAGTGCGCCGACGGCAGCGCCGAGCACGCCACCCGCCTGCCCACCTGGCAAGACCGCGTCGAACCGGTACAAGCGGGTCCACTCAAGACCACAGCAGGCGATCAGCAGCAGGACCAGACCGACCCAGAACAACACCCGGCTCTGCCCAGACTCGCCCAGCGCGACCGGACCGCGCAACCAAAGCGCCAGCGTGGCAAGCCACACCCGCAAGCCCACCAGCATCAACACCCACACCGAGTGTCCCAACAGGAACAAGCTGAAGTCCGACACCCAGGCACCGATCAGCCCGGCCTTGTTGGCCAGTTGAAGGCCGCTGCCCGAGGTCGAGAATCCCGGGTCGCTGGCGCGATGCGTCGCCAAGGCCATCAGGAGCAGCAGCCAGATCAAGCCCCCGCCCAGCAAACCGACCTGCAAGCGCCAGCGCGGCCACTCTGCACCGGGCACAGCGTTCTGGCCTGCGTCAGTCCGGGCCTGAGCGCCTGCTGCACCCAAAAATCCGAGCGAGAATGTCATACCACGGATTGTGGCCCATCAGCAAGCCAGCGCCACCGCCAAGCCGCAGCCCGGGTTAGGCTCATTCCGGCTGCGCTGCGGTCTCCTTGATCTGCACCGAGCCATTTTCCAGGGTTTCGATGACGCCGCGCACTTCCAGGTCCTTCATCACCCGGCTGACCATCTCGCGCGAAGCGCCCACCACCTTGGCCATGTCCTGACGCGAGACCTTGCCACGGACGGTCTTGACGCCGTCGATATCCTCGGCCATCTCCAGCAGCGTACGCGCCACCCGACCGTAGACATCGAGCAAGGCCAGCGATTCGATCTGCCGGTCGGCATGACGCAAACGCCGCACCAGGCCGCGCAATATGGCGTAGGACAGTGAGGAGTTCTCGGGCAGGCAACGCGCAAAATCAGCGCGACCCAGCACCAGCATGTCGGTCTGGATTTCGCATCGCACCGTGGCCGAATGGGGCTCGTTGTCGATCATGCTCATCTCACCGACATAGTCGCCCGACTCCAGCACCGCCAGGATCACCTCACGACCGCGCGCGTCGGAAGTCAACACCCGAGCCCGACCATTGAGCAAGATGAACAAGGTATTGCTCTTGCGTCCCTGCTCGACCACCAACTCGCCGCGACGAAAACGGCGCTTGGTCACACTGTCAGCGATCGCCTGCGCCTGATCGTTGGTGAGCATCGAGAACAAGGGCACGCGTCGGATCAGATCTAGGTTGGTCAACATGGACATGAGGGATTCCCTTTTCTCGAATATTGTGATCTACGAATCATCCCGACAAATCGAGCGCTGAGACGGCAAAATTTCCAGCGATTTCGTGCGAATTGCCGGGTTTCCTGGCGGACCTGACCGACGCCTTCAGAACTTTGCCTCATGGGACAATTCCGCCATCGACTGGCCAACCGGCCCCACCCTACCGCAAAGCGCATCATGAACCCACTCCCTCTTCATGCTCAGGTGTTGATCCTGGGATCCGGTCCGGCCGGCTATACCGCAGCAATCTACGCCGCTCGCGCCAACCTCAAACCCGTGCTGATCACCGGCATGGCCCAAGGCGGCCAGTTGATGACCACCACCGAGGTCGACAACTGGCCCGCCGACGTGATGGGGGTGCAGGGTCCGGAGTTGATGCAGCGATTCCAGCAGCATGCCGAGCGCTTTAACACCGAGATCATCTTCGACCATGTCAACACCGTGGACCTGTCGAGCAGGCCGTTCAAGCTCAGCGGTGACAGCGGGCAATACAGCTGCGACGCGCTGGTGATCGCCACCGGCGCCAGCGCGAAATACCTGGGGCTGGCTTCAGAAGAGGCCTTCATGGGCCGAGGCGTCAGCGGCTGCGCCACCTGCGATGGCTTCTTCTACAAGGGCGACACCGTCGCGGTGATTGGCGGGGGCAACACCGCCGTCGAAGAAGCGCTCTACCTGTCGAACATCGCCAGCAAGGTTCACCTGGTGCACCGCCGCGACAAGTTCCGCGCCGAGCCGATCATGATCGACAAGCTGCACGAGAAAGTCGCGGCCGGCAAGATTGAGTTGCATCTGTTCCAGACCCTGGACGAGGTGTTGGGCGACGCCAGCGGCGTCACCGGCGTGCGGCTCAAGAACGTCAGCACCGGTGGCACTGAGGACTTGGCACTCAAGGGCTGTTTCATCGCCATCGGCCACCTGCCCAACACAGGCTTGTTCAATGGCCAGTTGGAGATGAAGGACGGCTACATCGTCACGCGCACCGGCTTGAACGGCTTTGCGACGATGACCAGCGTGCCCGGCGTCTTTGCCGCCGGCGACGTGCAAGACCATGTCTACCGACAGGCCATCACCTCGGCGGGCACCGGCTGCATGGCAGCGCTGGACGCACAGCGTTTCCTGGAACAGCAGG
>CALQBT020000324.1 GCA_943328885.2 Bordetella parapertussis
ATGCGCTGGAGACCCGCGCAGTCATCGCGCGCAATTTTCCCGACATGCTGCGCGACCTGAACGTGCGGCCTCTGAACGCCTTCTTCGACAGCATGCGCGACAGCCTGAACCATTGGGGCCACCAATGCGCTGCCAACGGCGGGGCGCCGCTGCGCCCGGGCGAGCCGCCGCTGATCGTGCTGCTGACCCCCGGGCCTTACAACGAAACCTATTACGAGCAGGCTTATCTGGCCCGACACCTGGGTTTGCCGCTGGTCGAAGGCAGCGATCTGACGGTTCGCAACGGCATCGTTTGGCACAAGACCTTGTCTGGCCTGCAGCGCGTGCATGTGATCATGCGCCGCGTCGACGACGATTATTGTGACCCGCTGCTGCTGCGCGCCGACTCGGCGCTGGGCGTGGCCGGCCTGACCGATGCGGCGAGGCGCGGCAATGTGCTGATCGCCAACAGCCTGGGTTCGAATCTGCTCGAATCGGGCGCGTTGCTGGGCTTATTGCCAGCGCTGTCGCAGCGCCTGCTTGGTGCGCCATTGAAGATGCCTTCGGTCGCGACCTGGTGGTGCGGTGAGCCAGCGGCCATGGCCCAAGTCATCGCCAAACTGAGTCAACTGGTGATCAAGCCGACATTTCCGCAATCGCGCAAATTCATCGTCTTCGGCAAAGACCTGGCGGGCGCCGAGCGTGAGGCCTTGATCGCCAGAATCCGTGCCGATCCGGCCAACCATGTGGCGCAGGAACTGGTGCGCTTGTCTCAAGCGCCGGTCTGGCGCCCCGAGGTACCGGCTGGTTTGAGCGCCAGCGCCATCGGCGTGCGGGTCTACGCCTGTGCGACACCGAACGGCTACGTCGTGATGCCCGGGGGCTTGACAAGAGTGGCCACCGGGTCGGATGAGCGCATCATCACGATGCAGCGCGGTGGCGGCAGCGAAGACACCTGGGTGCAGGCCAGCGCCCAGGTCAAGGTGCAAAGACCGCTGGCTCGTACCAGTGTTGCCGCCGATCTGGTCCGTGACGTGACCCATGTGTCGAGCCGCGCAGCCGAGAACCTGTTCTGGTTTGGCCGTAACGCCGAGCGCTGCGACAACATTGCGCGGCTGCTCCGGGTCAGTCTGAATTTTCTCTTCAATGTGCTGCCAGCTTCGCAAAGCGCTGAATGGGCAACGGTCAAATCGCTGTGCGAGCAATTCGATCTGATCGAAGGCAAGCGCGCTCTGGCGAACAATCTCGCTCAAACCCAGAGCCAGGGGTTGCCGCCAGTTCCACCGGCCTTGCTCAGCGACAGCCAGATCGAAGCCGCGCTGCTGCTGGCGGTGGTTTCGCCCGAAGTACCCGGGCTGGCACGACAGCAGCTGCAGCTTTTCAACAGCGCCAGCCAGTTGCGCGAGCGGCTGTCGATCGACAACTGGCGAGCGCTGAACCGCATGGCGCAGCGCCCGGACAAGCCTGCGACGAGTCTGTCGCAGGCTGATGCCATGACGCTGCTCGACGATGCAGCGGTTGCGTCGATGACGATCACCGGATTTGCCCTCGACGGCATGACCCGCGACCTGGGTTGGCGCTTCCTCTCGCTCGGGCGCCGCATCGAGCGCTTGCAATATCAATGCGTCGTGTTGCAAGAAGCGCTGTACATGGATCCCGATGGCGGCCTCGATTGGCTGCTGGAACTGGCCGACAGCATCGTCACCTACCGCTCACGCTACCGCGCCAAACCCGAATGGCTGCCGGTGCTCGATCTGCTGGTGCTTGACGACAGCAACCCGCGCTCGGTGCTGTTCCAACTCGACGGTATCTTGAAGGGCTTGCAGAAAATGGCCCCGATCAAGATCGATTGCGGCAGGCTGGCGCTTCCTGCGTTGAAAGCCGAGTTGCTAGCGCTGCTACCCGAGCGCGATTTCTGCCGCGCCAGCTCGTTGCTGGTCGATCTGCTCGAGCGCATCCGCCGCGCCAGCGAAGCGATGTCCGAACAGATCAGCCTGCAGTTCTTCAGCTATACCGGCGAGCCTGGCCCTGCAGCATGAGCGCGCTGCCTGGATCTGCCTCGGGCGCCAGAGCCGCGATGCGTTACCGCGTGGTGCATGAAACCCGCTATGCGTATGAAAGCCTGGTCACGCTGTCGCAGCAATACCTGCACTTGACGCCACGCTCGTTTCCGCTCCAGCATACCGAGTCGCATCTGATTTGGGTGAACCCGGTGGACAGCGACGGCATCGATGACATCGACTACTTCGGCAACCTGACGCGCCAGATCGCGATCACCGCGCCGCACCTGGAATTGCTGGTCCATGCCGAAGCAATCGTCGCACTCGCGCCGCGGCTGGGGCTGGCACAACTGAGCGACAAGAGGTCCTGGGAAAGCGTTCGCGACCTGCTGCAGCAAATGCGCAGCAGCGCGACGCTGGAAGCCTCGCGCTACCTCTACGCCTCGCCGCATGTCATGCTCAGCAGCGCGATTGAGCGTTATGCGCGCCAAAGCTACACGCCGGGCCGGCCGGCGCTGGAAGCGGCGATGAGCCTGACCCAGCGAATTTTTGATGACTTCGAGTTCGATCCCAAGGCGACCGAGATTTCGACCCCACTGGAGCAGGTGCTTGCTGGCCGGCGTGGCGTCTGCCAGGACTTCGCCCAGCTGATGATTGGCTGCCTGCGCAGCATTGGCCTGCCGGCGCGCTATCTCAGCGGCTATATCCTCACCCACCCGAAAGAAGGTCAGCCACGGCTGGTCGGCGCCGACGCTTCACATGCCTGGGTCTCGGTCTATTGCCCGACCCATGGCTGGGTTGACTTCGACCCGACCAACCGCTGCTTGGTGCAGGGCGAGCACATCACGCTGGGCTGGGGACGCGATTTCAGCGATGTCACGCCGATGCGCGGCCTGGTGCTTGGGGGTGGCAAACAAGTGCTGCATGTCAATGTGACGGTGACGCCACTGCCGGTGATCGCGACATGAGCCGCAGCTCGGCGTTGCGCGGGTAGCTGGGCCTCTAGAGCCTTGCCCCGGGAGGCTGCCGGCAGGGCTGGTGGCGCAACCGGCACTGGGCGCCTCTGCCAGCCAAGCTGATGTGTATCGACTTCAGGCCGCCTTGATCGCCCAGCGCAGCTTGGCCGAGCTCGAGCGCGGATTGGCGCGGCGCTCTTCGAAAGACGGCCGGATCAACTCGGGCGCCACGCGGGCATAGATGCCGAATCGTTCACCCGACTGGAAGGCTTTTTTTACCCTGCGATCCTCGCCCGAATGGAAACTCAGGATCGCCACCCGACCGCCAGGTTTTAGGCAGCTTGGCAACAAGTCCAGCATGGTGTCTAGCGCGCCAAATTCGTCATTGACCTCGATGCGCAGCGCCTGGAACACCCGTTGCAGCGTCTTTTTGGTTTCAGAAAGACGCTCTTTTTCAGGCATGGTTTTCTTCCACTGCCTGGCCAGCGCGGCCTCTATCAGTGCAGTCAATTGCGTCGTCGTCTGGACATATTGTCCTTGCAGCGCGGCGGCCAACAGCTGGGCATAGGGCTCGTCGGCGTTGTCTGCCAGCAGCTCGCGCAGGTGCTGCCGGGTCACCGATTGCAGCAGTTCCGAAGCCGACTGGCCGGTGCTCGGATCGAGCCGCAGATCGAGCGGACCGTCGGTCTTGAAACTGAATCCCCGCGCCGGGTTGTCGATCTGCATCGACGACACGCCAAGGTCGGCCAGCAGGAAGTCAAAGCCGCCGCCTGCTTCGGGCAGAAGCTCGGGCAGTTGCGAAAAATTGATGCGTTTCAGCACCAGCACCGAGGCATCGAATCCCTTGGCCCGCAAGCGTGCCTCGGTGCGAGGGAACTCGATCGGATCGACATCGATGCCGAACAAGCGCCCGCCCGGCAGTACCCGGGCCAGCAAGGCCTGTGCATGGCCGCCAAAGCCCAGCGTCGCATCCAAGCCGACCTCGCCTGGCTGCGGCGCCCGCAGCTGCAGGATC
>CALQBT020000325.1 GCA_943328885.2 Bordetella parapertussis
CCGATATATTACTCACCCGTTCGCCACTCGTCGCCAGGTTGCCCCGCGTTACCGTTCGACTTGCATGTGTAAGGCATGCCGCCAGCGTTCAATCTGAGCCAGGATCAAACTCTTCAGTTCGATCTTGTTATCTTACTCAAAGAATTGAAGTGAACTTCACTTCCATGAGCGTTTAAGGTCCATCAGACCTGGCGTCTTTCAACACCAAGCACTCGCCTTCAAACGCCCACGCTTATCGGCTGTTAGTTGTTAAAGAGCTTGCCTTTCGGCGCTTGCCACCCGGAGGCAGCAAAGAGGTCGAATTATGACCTGTTTTTTTGACCCTGTCAAGCGTCTGGGCTTTTTTTGCTTCTCTTGGCTTTCGCCTTGATTTGCGTTACAAGCCTGCCGACTTTGTCGCTGTCTACAAGACCAGAGCCACCACCACAAGACCTTCGCTGCTTCTGACTTAGCGTTGAAGCTGGTTTTCCTGCGAAGCCAACGACTATAGCATGCATTTGTTGAACTCCGCAAGCGCCTTTCTCTTCTGTTCGATGAGTGATCCTGGCCGGCTAGGCGCAAGTGCGCTTTGCCAGCTGCTGACGATGCATCAGGCCATGCTGTTTCATGCGTCGGGCGATGGCGCACGCACAGTGCATGTGTCGAAACCGCTCTCGCCGCTGCACCCCGCCAAGTCGGACCCGCTCTGGCTTGCGTGCTGGGCAGGCTCACCTGCGCGCCTGATCGATAGCAATCGATGCGGACCTGATGCGCTGGGATCTGAGCTTCAACGTCCGGACGCAGGATCAGCGGCCCATTGCCCTCGGCCTGGACTTTGCCGTAGCGCTTTGCCAGCTTTGGCAGGGGTCCTCGCTGGCGATCGCGGCCCGCGCCATCTTGGCCAGTCGTACGCTGTCGGCGCGAAGCACCCGCTGCTTGACCGCAGAGATTTGGCTCGGATGCATAGACAGGCTGCGCAAACCCAGGCCCAGCAGCAAATCGGTAAAGGCGACATCACCGGCCATCTCGCCGCAGATGCTGACGTGCTTGCCAGCCGCATTGGCCGCGGTGATGACCTCGGCGATCAGCCCCAAGACGGCGGGGTGCCAAGGGTCATAGAGGTGAGCAACCGCCTCATCGGCGCGGTCGATCGCCAAGGTGTACTGGATCAGGTCATTGGTCCCGATGGAGACGAAGTCAAAGTGTCGCATCAGCATCGGCATGGTCATCGCGGCTGCAGGCACCTCGATCATTGCGCCCACCTCGACCTTGTTGAACGGCATCCCGCTGTCGGTGAGTTGCTGCCTGGCACGGGCCAGGGCGTCCATCGTGGCCACAATTTCTCCGCGGTGCGCCACCATGGGTATCAACAGTCGCACCTTGCCATAGGCGCTGGCCCGTAGGATCGCCCGCAGTTGCTGGCGAAACATCGTCGGCTCCGACAAGCTCCAGCGGATCGCGCGCAGGCCCAAAGCGGGGTTCAGCGCGTGTTCGTGCCGCAGCTCATGGGCGGCCATCCGATCCAGTGGCTTGTCTGCGCCGATGTCAACGGTGCGAATGGTCACTGGCAGGCCTCGCATGGCTTGCACGGCGGCCCGGTAGGCTTCGAACTGCTCGTCTTCATCGGGCAGTTTGCCGTCACGGTTCATGAACATGAATTCGCTTCGGAACAAGCCCACGCCCACAGCACCTGCCTCGAGCGCGTTGGCCGCGTCACCGGGCAACTCGATGTTGGCCAGCAGTTCGACGGATTGCCCATCGAGCGTGACCGAGGGCATGTGGCGCAACCGGTTCAACTTGGCGCGTTCAAGCTCGCTTTGACGTTGGCGGAAACGGTACTCCTCCAGCACGATGGGTGGCGGGTTGATCACCACGACGCCAGTGTCACCGTCGATGATCAACCAGTCGTCCTGGCGGACCAGTCGGCTGACCTCACGGGCACCGACAACCGCGGGGATGTCCATGCTGCGGGCAACAATCGCCGTATGCGAGGTTCGGCCGCCCACATCTGTCACAAAGCCTGTGAACACACTGCCTTTGAACTGCAACATATCAGCAGGCGCGATGTCGTTGGCCACCAGTACCAAAGGATCCTCGCCGCCGAGGTCTCGAGCATGTGAGACCTGCGGCAGCAGCGACTCTTCTTTGGCCAGCACCCGCAGCACCCGCTCGGCGACCTGCTCGATGTCAGCCTTGCGTTCGCGCAGGTACTCATCCTCCATCTCGTCGAACTGGCGGGCGAGCACATCGGTTTGCGCGGTCACGGCCCATTCGGCGTTGTAATGCCTGACCTCGATCCAGTAACGGATGGCCTCGATCAACATCGGATCGCGCAACAACATCAGGTGAACATCGAGCAGAGCCGCAAGTTCGGGCGGCGCGTCGGCGGTCAGGTCTTTCTTTAGCACAGTGAGTTCGGCCGCGACGGTGTCGCGCGCATGGCGCAAGCGGGTCACTTCTGCCAGGGCATTTGCTGGCTCGATGAAGTAATGCGCAACATCAACCCTGCTGGAGGCCACCAGCACGGCCCGCCCGATGGCCACACCGCGCGAAACCGGCAAGCCGAACATCTGGATACTCATGCTGCACTGTAGCAGCGCTTACTCCGCCCAAGTGTTCTCGCCGCCGGGTCTGCGCAGGTTTGTAACACCAGGCCGCCGACTGGCCGGGCCGCACAGCCCTTTGGTCGACCCCGCAGGGGCGCAGCCAGCGGCTTACTGTCCCTCGCCGAACTTGTCGTTGATCAAAGCCAGCAGTGCCAGGGTCGCGTCCTGTTCATCGACACCGTCTGTTTCAAGCACCACATCGCTGCCCATGCCTGCGGCCAACATCATCACCCCCATGATGCTCTTGGCATTGATGCGCCGTCCATTACGCGACAAATACACCTCGCTCTGGAAACTGCCTGCCAGCTTGGTGAGCTTGGCCGAAGCGCGCGCATGCAAACCCAGCTTATTGCTGATGGTGACGGTTGATCGAATCATCGGGGCTTGGCTTGATCGCCTGGTTCTGAGGACGGGATACCGCGACCTGCATGACACCCTGGCTGGCACCCGCCAGGGCCAGCGTGACCATGTCATCGAGCGACTTGTTTCGGTAGTTGATGGCACGCCACAACATCGGAACGTTCACGCCCGCCACCACCCGGACACCGACGCGTTCAGCCAGATGCCTGGCGATGTTGCAAGGCGTGGCGCCGAAGACATCGGTCAGGATCAAGGTTTCGGCCGCTCCCAACCGGGTCAGCAGTTCAGTCGCTTCGGCCACGTAAGCCTCTGCGTCGGCGCCAGCGGGAACGTCATAGACCTGAATGTCTGCCGCGGCCTCAGGAAAAGCATGCATCGCAGTGGCCCGCAGGGCACTGGCCAGTGGCGCGTGGGCGATGATGAAAAGTCCGGTCATTGAACACTCAGTGAAACCTGCAAGGATTATCCGCTTGCGCCAGCCTTGCGCGAATACCGGCGTTGCAAAGCACCCACCACATTGAGCCAAAGGAAGGACACGGTGCAAGCCACCATGAAGACGCCGAACACCAAGCGGTAGGCTTGGACGACCGGCCAACCCAGGCTCAGCAAGACGTCCAGACCCAGACCGACCGTCCATTGCAGCGCAAACACCCCAGCAAAGATCAGTAAATTGAACGCCGACAAGGCACGCCCCGCCAGCGCGGCTGGAAAGGCCTGACCCAACGCAGGCTGACCGAGCGTCACCACACTGGTGCAGACACACCACAGCGTCCAAAGCACCGGTCCGGCCTGGCTGCCCTGCCAGAGTATCGCGCCAAGACAAAGCACACTCGCTGGCCAGGCCAGTGCGATCAAACGCTCGCCAGCCCAGCCGGCGCGGATCAGGCCGGGCATCAGCAAACCCCAACTGAGAAAGGCCAACAGCATCGCCAAATTGACCAGGAACAAGCCTTCTGCCGCACCGACTGCGCTGCGCCCAGCCACCTGGGTCAACCAAGG
>CALQBT020000326.1 GCA_943328885.2 Bordetella parapertussis
CAGTCCAAGCGGTTGAGCCGCGGGTTGCCGACAAACTCGGCCACCCGCAGGTCGGCCGGGTTGAAATAGATCTCGGCCGGGCTGGCGACCTGCAGCAACTCGCCGCCCATCATCACCGCGAGCCGGTCGGACATGGTCATCGCCTCGGTCTGGTCGTGGGTGACGTAGACGAAAGTGCTGCCCAGCGAGCGGTGCAATGCGCCGATCTCGCTGCGCATCTGCACCCGCAGGTTGGCGTCCAGGTTGGACAGTGGCTCGTCCATCAGAAAGGCCTGCGGCCGCCGCACCATCGCCCGGCCCAGCGCTGTGCGCTGGCGCTGGCCGCCCGAGAGCTGGCCCGGCTTGCGCGCCAGCAGGTGGCTGATGTCTAGCAGTTGCGCTGCCGCGCGCACCTCGGCATCGATCTGCCGGCGTGCGCCGCGACTGCCCGGCCAGACCGCGCCGAGCAGCGGCAATCGCTGCCAGCGGCTGAGCCGGCGCACCCGCAGCGGCACGGCGATGTTGTCGTAGACATTGAGGTGTGGGTACAGCGCATAGGACTGAAACACCATCGCAATGTCACGCGCGCCCGGCGCTAACGCGTCCATGCAGCGCCCGGCCATGTGGACCTCGCCCGCGTCCTGAGTCTCCAGCCCTGCCAGGATGCGCAGCAGCGTGGATTTTCCGCAGCCCGACGGTCCGACCAGCGAGATGAACTCGCCGTCCTGAACGGCCAGGCTCACGCCTTTGAGCACGTTGGTGGCGCCGAACGATTTTTTCAGGCGCTTGATCTGGATATCGGCCATGGGTGAGAGGGCTCCGGCGGTTGGCAATCGGTGACAGTTCGGACTTTGACCGCTGGCCGTGTCACAGCCATGACAAATTTGGTTGGCAATCTAGCGCTACATATAGGTGGAATCGATGAAGCTAATGACCTTGTTGCGCGCCTTCCATGCCGTGGCACGCGCCGGAACGATCACTGGTGGCGCCAGGTTGGCTGGCGTCAGCCAGCCCACGCTGAGCGCGCAGCTGGCTGAACTGGAGCGCCATTTCCAGGTCGAGTTGTTCTACCGCCGCGGTCGGCGCATTTCGATCGCGCCGCTGGGCGCTGCGCTGCGCGAGCGCACCCACCGGCTGTTCGAGATCGAAGCGGAAGCGCTTGGCCTGCTCAGCGCCAATGGCAGCGTGCTGACCGGCGAGCTGCGCATCGCGGCGGTGGGGCCCTACAACGTGATGCGCTTGCTGCGTGGCTTTCGGGCCGAGCACCCGCACCTGCAGGTTCAGGTGGCCACCGGCGACAGCGCGATGGTGCTGGCCCAGGTGCGCGACTGTGTTGCCGATCTCGGCGTGGTCGTGGCCCGGCCCTCGGATGACTTGATCCAGGCCTTGCCGCTGCGGCGCCAACAGCTGTGGCTCGTGGCGCCGCGCGGTCACCGGCTGGCGGCTGCGCCTCAGGTCGGCCTGGCCGATGTGGCGGGTGAGGCCTTTGTCAGCCGGGAAGGAGGATCGACGACTCAGCGCGTCTTCGAGCGCAATCTGGTCCAGGCCGGCGTGGTGATCCGCACCAGCCTGCGCGTGGGCAGCCGAGAGGCCGTGCGCGAGGCCGTGGCCCAGGGCTTGGGGCTGGGCGTCGTCTCGGACGCGGGCTTCGTGCCGGGTCCGGGGGTGGTCGGCATCCCGTTCATCGAAGCGCAGATGGCCACCCATGTTCACCTGATCTGGCTCGCTAGCCGCTGCGAAGCCCGCTTGATACGGGCATTTGCAACCCACGCAGCCGATGCGCTGGCGAGCGGCGTCAGCCACGGCCCATCCGACGCCGCCGAAGCATGACCGTCAGGCGGTTTTGCCGCAACCCACTTTGACCCAACGCAGCGCCGCGCCCACCCGAACCCGGCGCCGCGTCAGGTCAGCCTCGGTGTGCACCGCGTCGATCAATGTGGTCAGCGCCGGGTTGCTGTAGCGCCCGGCCTGGCCCTTGCTGAGGGCTGTTCCCCGCGTGGCGCGCGCTGCTGCTGCTACGCTCATGCCATGGTCGATCTGTCTTCGCTGCCGCCCCGGCTCGCCCGCCTGCTCGGGCCTTGGGTGCGCGAGGTCGACGCTAGCAGCTTGCGCGCCGACCTGCTGGCCGGTCTGCTGGGTGCTGTGCTGGTGCTGCCGCAGGCGATCGCTTTTGCCGCGCTGGCGGGTCTGCCACCGGCCATGGGGCTGGCTGCAGCGGTGCTGCCATGTGCGATCGCCGCGCTGGCGGGGTCGAGCCGGCAGGTCTTATCGGGACCGACCAATGCCACCTCGCTGGCGCTGGGGGCGATGCTGGTGCCGCTGGCCGCCGGCGATGCCAGCCTGGTCGTGCCGCTGGCGCTGGCGCTGACGCTTGGCGTGGGTTTGATGCAACTGCTGCTGTCGCTGGCGCGGATGGGCACGCTGGCAAATTTCATCTCGCCTTCGGTGATGCTGGGTTTCACCAGCGGCGCTGCCGGGCTGATCGGCTGGTACGCACTGGCCGGCCTGATGGGGGCTACGGGCCGTGCTTCGCCCTGGCAAGCATGGGCGGCGGGTGTTTCGGTCAGCTCTTTGGCAGTGGGCGGCCTGACGCTGGCGGTGGCCGGGGCCGGGCGCTTGTGGTGGCGACGTGGTCCGCACATGCTGCTGGCCTTGCTGGCGGCCGTCATCGCTTGCTGGTGGGCCACCCGCCACGGCGGCGATTGGCTGGCCGGACCGGCGCCGCTGCGGGTGGGCAGCCCGCCGTCGGCCATGCCGGTCTGGCAGTCGCCGCTGGCCGAAGCGTCGCGGATGGCAGCGCTGCTGCCGCAGATACTGGCCTCAGCGCTGGCCTTGACGATCATCGCGCTGGGTCAGTCGATGGCTATCGCCAAATTGCTGGCCGCACGTACCGGCTTGGCGGTCGATGCCAACCGGGAATGCCTGGGCCAGGGCCTGGCCAACCTGAGCGCCAGCTTCGGGTCCGCGTTGCTCGTCTGCGGTTCTCTCAACCGCTCGGTGCCCAACCTCGAAGCCGGCGCCCGGACGCCGTTGGCCGGTGTGGCCGCGGCGCTGCTGCTGCTGCTGCTGGTGGCGCTGGCAGGACCCTTGTTGTCATGGATCCCGCTGGCCGGCGTCAGCGCGCTGCTGGGGGTGGTGGCCTGGGGCTTGGTCGACCGCTCCGCTTGGGCTCGAGCTTGGCGGCTTGACCGCAGCGAGTTCGGCATCGCGCTCGTCACTGCCCTTGCCACGCTGACGCTGCGCCTGGAGGTGGCCGTGCTGATCGGGGTGATGTGTTCGCTGGTGGTCTATCTGCAGCGCATGGCCAGACCGGCGCTGCGCAGCATGGGCTTCGACAGCCAGCGCATCGGCCGACACTTTGTCGTGATCGACGGCGCACCCGGCAGTGCGTTGCCCGAATGCCCGCAACTCAAGCTGCTGCGAATGGAGGGCTCGGTGTGGTTTGGTGCCGTGCCGCATGTGGCCGAGCACCTGCGTGCGCTGCGCGAGTCGGGCGATGCGCAGCGCCAGCGCCACTTACTGGTGATGGCCAAGAGCATGAACTCGATCGATCTCGCCGGTGCCGACCTGTGGGACGATGAACGCATCAAGCGCCGTGAGGCCGGCGGCGATCTGTACTTCCATCGCCCGCGTCCGCAAGTGCTGGCCTTGTGGCAGCGCACAGGCTTCTTGCAGCGCCTCGGACCGGACCGCCTGTTCCCTGACAAGCACAGCGCGATCGCTGGCATCGTGTCGCGGCTTGACGAATCCGTCTGCGCGAATTGCACGGTGCGGTTGTTCGACGAGTGCAGCACGCGCCCTGGGGCGCCCTGGTCACACTCTATCTGAGCGCCCCGAGGCCGGCCGACGCCGGCCGCCCCCTGTGGGGATCAAGCAAAGTGGCCAAGCCACATTTTCTTGAGAACGCTTGGCGCGCCAGGGCTAGACGTATTCGAAATACGCGTTGGCGACCACCGGC
>CALQBT020000327.1 GCA_943328885.2 Bordetella parapertussis
ACTGTGCAGCGCCTGCTCGATGCCGGCGCAGCGTTTGTCGGCAAGACCGTCACCGACGAGCTGGCGTTTTCGATGAACGGCAACAACGCCCACTTCGGCGCGCCGATCAACGGCGCAGCGCCTGACCGCATCAGCGGTGGATCGTCATCGGGATCGGCCTCAGCGGTGTCGAACCGGCTGTGCGATTTCGCGCTCGGCACCGACACCGGCGGCTCGGTGCGCGGGCCGGCCAGCCACTGCGGCTTGCTCGGCCTGCGGCCCAGCCACGGCCGCATCAGCTTGGCAGGCGTGCTCGACCTGGCACCGAGCTTCGACACCTGCGGCTTCTTCGCCCGCGACACCCGCACTTTTGCCCGCGTCGCCGATGTGTTGCTGGGCGCCGACCCGAGGCCAGCGCCCAGCGCCCCACGCCTGTTGTGGCCGACCGATGTCTGGGCGTTGCTCGAAGCGCCGGTGGCCGAAGCCGCGCGGGCTGCCGCCGAGCAGGTACAGGCGGTGCTGGGTCGGGCTGCGCCAGTGACGCTGGCACGCGACAGCTTCGAAGCGATGTACTGGCATTTCCGCCACATCCAGGGCCGCGAGGCCTGGATGACCGACGGCCCGATGATCGAGCGCTATGCGCCGCCGCTGGGCCCGGGCGTGGCCGAGCGCTTTGCCTGGTCGCGCCAGGTCAGCGACGCGCAGGCCAGCGCCGGTCATGGCTTCCGCGTCGCCTACGCCGCCCAGATCGCGGCGCTGCTGGGCCAGGACGGCGTGCTGCTGATGCCAACGATGCCCGACGTGGCGCCGCTTCGCAGCGCGGCCGAGAGCACGCTGGAGGCCTACCGCAACCGCGCCGTCGTGTTGATGTGCATCTCGGGCCTGAGCGGCACGCCGCAGCTCAGTCTGCCGCTGGCCGGGCGCGACGGCGCGCCGATGGGCTTGTCGCTGCTGGGTCCGGTGGGCAGCGACCGCGCACTGGTCGCACTGGCCGAACGCCTGGTTGACGCAGGCGTCGGCGACTGAGCGCCTCGAAGCCGGCCGAAGCCGGCAGCCCCCCATGGGGGTCCAGCCGCAAAACCACATTTGCTTGTGAGAGCCCGGGCGATGCACAGCGCATCGCTGGGATCGGCCATCCATCGCCAGGCGCTGCGCTTCGTCGCAGCGCGCTGGTGATCGGCGTTAGCGCTGGCTAGAGTTCAGGCCATCGAACAACCCTGCCCACAGGAGAGCCGCCATGAACCTCACCCACCATCTGCTTTCGCTCGCGCTGGCGCTGATCGTCACCGCCGCCACGCTGGGCGGCATCGACCAACTGGCCAGCGAGCGCCACACGCTGCTGACCCAGGCTGCCACCCAAGCCACGACAAGCACCGCGACACCCAGCTGATCGACCCTCAGCGCCTCAGGCCACGCCGAGCCGCCACAAAGAGGTGACCTCGGCCGCGCGCGCCGCGTGCAGCGGGTCCAGCGCATCGGCCGCCTTGGCGTGGCGCGCTCGGGTGTCGATGCGGCCCAGCACCTGCAGCCCGGCGGTGGCGACCCAGCCCAGCAACTCGTCTCGGCTGCGCAGACCCAGGTGTTCAGCCAGATCCGACAGGATCAGCCAGCCCTCACCTTGCGGCGCCAGGTGCGCGACCAGCCCAGCCAGGTAGCCGCGCAGCATGCGGCTGTCAGGGTCGTAGACGGCGGCCTCGAGCGGCGAACTGGGTTGGGCCGGCACCCACGGTGGGTTGCAGACCACCAATCCGAAGCGGCCTTTGACATACAGGTCGGCCTGTTCAAGCTTGACCCGCTCGGCAACGCCCAGTCGTTCCAGGTTCTCCGCCGCACAGACCAGCGCGGCGGGGGACAGGTCGGTGGCCACCACCTGCAGCCCACGGCGGGCCAGCACCGCGGCGAGCACGCCGGTGCCGGTGCCGACGTCGAGAACGCGCGCCGGTTTGGCCGCAGCAGGCAGCTTGGTCTGGGCCACCAGGTCGACATACTCGCCGCGCACCGGCGAGAAGACACCGTGGTGCGGATGGATAGCCGCGCCCAGCGCCGCGATCGGCACGCCCTTCTTGCGCCACTCGAAAGCCCCGACCAGGCCTAGCAACTCGCGCAAGGACGCGACGTAAGCCTGGGCCACCAGCCCATGGGCTTGCAGGCCGGCGTCGCGCACCTGCGGCGCACGGGGCAGCGGCACGCCGAGGTCAGTGTCGAAGGGCAGCAGCAGTTGGCCCAGCACCAGCGCCCGCTTGGCCTGCAGCCGGCGCTGGGCCTGGAATATCGCGGGCAGATCGATCGGCGCTTCGGCGCTTGACTTGGCGGGGCTGCGGCGGCCGGGTCTCGGTCCAGCGTCGAGCCGCCGGCCCAGCGCCTGCAGCAAATGACGCGCGTTCTGGTAGTCGCCGCGCCACAGCAAGCCGGTGCCAGACTGGATCAGCCTGAGCGCGGCGTCGGCGCTGAGTCGGTCATCGGCCAGCACGACCCGCGCCGGCGCCGGGTGGCCGGCCAGCGATCGCCAGCGCGCACACTGCGGCTGGCCTTCGTCGTCCAGCCAGGTGATTTGCTCAGGGGTATCGCTCATGCCCGATTCTCGCCGGCAGCCAGGCCGCCCAAGAATCGGTGAGCCCGCCTGTCAGCCAGCGGCTTGCGCCAGCGCGCGCCCGATCAGGATCTTCTGCACCTCGGAAGTCCCCTCGTAGATCTGGCACACCCGCACGTCGCGGTAGATGCGCTCGACCGGGAAATCCGACAGGTAGCCGTAGCCACCCAGCACCTGGATCGCGCCCGAACACACGGCCTCGGCCATCTCGCTGGCCATCAGCTTGGCCATCGCCGCTTCCTTCAAGCAGGGCCGGCCGGCGTCCTTCAGGCAGGCGGCATGCCAGATCAGCTGGCGCGCGGCCTCGATCCTGGTGGCCATGTCGGCCAACTTGAACTGCACCGCCTGGTGCTCGAAGATCGGTACGCCAAAAGCCTTGCGCTCCTTGGCATAGGCCAGCGCCGCCTCGAAGGCCGCGCGGGCCATGCCCAAGGCCTGGCTGGCGATACCGATGCGCCCGCCTTCCAGCCCCGACAACGCGATCTTCAGGCCCTGGCCCTCGTCGCCGATGCGGTTGGCCACAGGAACACGGCAGTTCTCGAACAGGATCTGCGCCGTGTCACTGGCATGCTGACCCATCTTGTCCTCGATCCGCGCGACGACATAGCCAGGCGTGGCGGTGGGCACCAGGAAGGCGCTGATGCCGCGCTTGCCGGCGGCCTTGTCGGTGACGGCCATCACGATCGCGACATCGCCGTTCTTGCCACTGGTGATGAACTGCTTGACGCCATTGAGCAGGTAATCATCGCCATCGCGCAGCGCTGTGGTCTTCAAGCCACCCGCCTCCGATCCGACATGTGGCTCGGTCAGGCAGAAAGCGCCCAGCATGTCGCCGCGCGCCAGCGGTTTGAGGAAGCGTTCTTTCTGGTCCTTGTTGCCGAAGGCCATCAGGATCGAGCAGACCGGGCAGTTGTTGACGCTGACGATGGTGCTGGTCGCGCCGTCGCCCGCGGCGATCTCCTCGAGCATCAGTGCCAGCGCCAGGTAGTCCAGTCCGGCGCCGCCGTACTCGGTGGGAACGGCCACACCGTAGCAGCCGAGCGCGGCCAGACCGCGCAACTGCGCCGCCGGGAACTGGTGGCTTTTGTCCCAGGCTGCGGCGTTGGGCGCGATCTCGGCCTGCACATACTGGCGCACCGCGTCCTGCACGGCCTGGTGGTCTTCACTGAGCAGCATCGCGTCTCCTGTCTTGGTGGGGGGCCGGCGCCGCTTGAGCGCCGGCGCGGTCAGATCAGCTCGACCGCCAGCGCCGTGGCCTCGCCACCGCCTATGCACAGCGCAGCCACGCCGCGCTTCAAGCCCTGCTTGCGCAACGCGCCCAGCAGTGTGACGACGATGCGCGCACCCGAAGCGCC
>CALQBT020000328.1 GCA_943328885.2 Bordetella parapertussis
AAGGCGGTGATCTGGTTGTTGTCCTGGTCGGTGCTGATGATGGCTTGTGCGGTGTAGGTCTCGGTGTCCTGTCGCACCAGCGAGGTGTCCAGGCCCCAGCTCTTGAGTCGCTGCAGGTACTCGCCGCCGTCGTTGCCGAGCGCGGCCATCACCAGCGGCGTGCCGCCCAGCAGCCGTAGCGTGTAGGCGATGTTGCCGGCGCAGCCACCGAACTCGCGGCGCAGCGTGGGCACCAGGAACGAGACATTGAGGATGTGCACTTGTTCGGGCAGGATTTGCTGCGCGAAACGGCCTGGGAAGTTGGTGATGGTGTCGAAGGCGAGCGAGCCGCAGATCAGGACTGACATAGGGGTGTGTTGGGCAGGGGTGGCGAAAGTGGGCAGCCGCGGTTGCGGCCTCAGGGGTAGAACAGTTCGACGGTGTAGCCAGCGACGCGTTGCTCGCCGGTGGACATCAAGGCCTTGAGCGGCAACTCTTCGCCGGCTTGCAGCACAGGCTGCGGCGCACCGAGCTCAGCGAGCGGCAGCACGCGCCGGGCCAGCAACTGGCCCTGTCCGTCGTTGAGCGTCAGGTCTAGCGCGGGCATGCGCACCGCCGTGTCGGCGCGGTTTTGCAGCACCAGTTTCAATTGGTAGAGCGTCGAGCCTTCGAGTCGACTCAGGCCTGAACTCGTGACCGCCAGCGCGTCGATGCGGCGCAGCGGCTGCACCTGGCAGCCTGCGAGTTCGCACAGCCCGCGCAGCGTGGGCTCGGTGACGGGCAGGTGGGCGGCCAAGGTGTCGCGCCCTAGCAGTGCGAGCTGCGTCAACAGCGTCAGCGTCAGGAACAACACCGCTGCGGCCAGCGCGCTGCGCACGGCGGGCTGCTGCCAGCGCGCTGCGCGGTCTGCCGCCAGCAGGAACGAGGGCGGCTCGGGGGTGCTGGCCGGCGTTGTCCCCAGCGTCGGTCCGCTGCGGCTGGGCCGGTGAGGCGGCCCGGAGGGCTGGGCCAGCGGTATCCTGTCCTCGTCGGTCGACGAGGCAGCGCGCAGCAGCAGACTCTCGTTGGCTGGACGGTCGAATTCGGGTTCCTGGCGCGGTTGGGTGCTGCCGGGTCTGCGCGTCGGGGCTGCGGCGGGGGCGCTGCCGGCGGCGGCCTGGCCAGGCTCGGCAGTCCAGTCGGTGATCGACGGTGCGTCATCGGCGGGCTTGGCGGGCCGCGCGAGGCCGGGCAGCTGAAGGGTCTGGCCCGTGTCGACGTTGAACAGCAACTCGATGGCGCTGAACATGGTGTTGCAGCGCCCGCAGCGCACCCAGCCTTCGGACACCTTGAGTTGGTCGGGCACGACGCGAAACACCGTGCCGCAGGCTGGGCAGCGTGTGGCCAGGCTCATCCCGGGGGCAGGTGAGGTCATGTCGAAGCCGGGCGCGCTCAGGCGCGGCGATGGGCGGTCATCAGGATCCAGCCGTCCTCGCTGTCGCTGACTTCGAGCGTAAGCCAGGGCGAGTAGGCGGCCTTGAGCTCATCGGCCTGGCGCGCCAGGATGCCAGCCAGCACCAGCTGCCCCCCGGGCGCCACATGGCCGGCCAGCAGCGGCGCCAGCAGTTTGAGCGGCGTGGCCAGGATGTTGGCCAGCACCAACGGGTAGACGCCGACGGCGATGTCGGGCAGGCCAGCCTGCAGCGTGACCCGGTTGGCCTGGGCGTTGTCGATCGTGGCCTGGACCGCGGCCACGTCGATGTCGACCGCGTCGACGCCGCGCGCGCCGTGCAGCGCGCAGCCGATCGCCAGGATGCCCGATCCACAACCGTAGTCCAGCACCCGATCCCAGCCCGGCGCCAGCGCCAGGGCCTGCTGCGCGGTCCAGCGCAGACACATCTTCGTCGTGGGGTGGGTGCCGGTGCCGAAAGCCAAGCCCGGGTCGAGCCGGATCACCGTTTGCGCGGCTGCCGGCGCCTCGTGCCAGCTCGGCACGATCCAGAAGCTCGGTGTGACTTCGACCGGCGCGAACTGCGATTGGGTCAGCCGCACCCAGTCTTGATCTGCCACTTCTCGCAGCGCCAGCACGGCCATGTCGGCCGCCCAGTCCTGCGCCAGCAACAGTGTGGCGGCTTCGGTGGCCTCGGCCTCGCCGGCGAACAGCGCGGTCACGTCCGATCGCTGCCAGCCTTCGCGCGGCACCGGCATGCCCGGTTCGCCGAACAGCGCTTGCTCTGCGTCGGTGCCGGCGTCAGCGTCGGCCACCGAGACGCTGAGCGCTTCGAGCTCATCGACCAGTGCTTCGGACACCGCTTCGACCAGCGATTCCGGCAGCCTCAACACCAGCTCGTGCATGGATTGTTTCGGATGGCCTAGCGCTTGCGGTGCTCGAGCCAGCCTTCCAGGTAGTGGATGCTGGTGCCACCCGCGACGAACTTGGCGTCGACCAGCAACTCGCGGTGCAGCGAGATGTTGGTCTGTATGCCCTCGACCACGGTTTCCGACAGCGCGATGCGCATCCTTGCCAGCGCTTGTTCACGCGTGTCGCCGTGGGTGATGATCTTGCCGATCATCGAGTCGTAGTTGGGTGGCACGACGTAGTTGCTGTAAACGTGCGAGTCAACCCGTACGCCCGGTCCGCCCGGCGCATGCCAGGTCGTGATCCGGCCCGGCGAGGGGGTGAACTTGTAGGGGTCTTCGGCGTTGACCCGGCATTCGATCGCATGGCCGCGCAGCTGGATCTGGCGCTGCGTGAACGGCAGCTTCTCCCCGGCCGCGACGCGGATCTGCATCTGCACGATGTCAATGCCAGTGACCAACTCGGTCACCGGGTGCTCGACCTGGACCCTGGTGTTCATCTCGATGAAGTAGAACTCACCGTCCTCGAACAGGAATTCGAAGGTGCCTGCGCCGCGGTAGCCGATCTTCTTGCAGGCTGCCGCACAGCGGTCACCGATCTTCTCGATCGCCCGCCGCGGGATGCCGGGAGCAGGCGCTTCCTCGATGATTTTCTGGTGGCGGCGCTGCATCGAGCAGTCGCGTTCGCCCAGCCACACCGCGTTGCGGTGCGAGTCGGCCATGATCTGGATCTCGATGTGGCGCGGATTCTGGAGAAACTTCTCCATGTAGACCGCCGGGTTGCCGAAAGCAGCGCCGGCCTCACTGCGCGTGGTGGCCACTGCATTGAGCAGCGCGGCTTCGGTGTGCACCACCCGCATGCCACGGCCCCCGCCGCCGCCCGAGGCCTTGATGATCACCGGGTAGCCGATCGTGCGTGCGGCCTGCACGGTGGCCTTGGGGTCGTCGTTGAGCGCGCCTTCCGATCCTGGCACGCAGGGCACGCCGGACTTGATCATCGCCTGTTTGGCCGAGACCTTGTCGCCCATCACGCGTATCGACTCAGGCGTCGGACCGATGAAGGTGAAACCGCTTTTTTCCACCCGTTCGGCAAAATCGGCGTTCTCGGACAGGAAGCCGTAGCCCGGGTGGATGGCTTCGGCGTCGGTCACCTCGGCGGTGGCGATGATCGCCGGCATGTTGAGGTAGCTCAGCGAAGAGGCGGCCGGGCCGATGCACACCGCCTCGTCAGCGAGCTTGACGTACTTCGCTTCCCGGTCGGCCTCGGAATACACCGCGACCGTCTTGATGCCCATCTCGCGGCAGGCGCGCTGGATTCTTAGCGCGATTTCGCCTCGATTAGCGATCAGGATTTTTTTGAACATGGTGGCTCGGCTCAATCGCCCCGCACGCTGCGCGTGCTGAGCATTTTGGCTGCGGTCGACTTCGCTGGCGCGAAGCCGGCCTGCGCCGCAGCGCCTGCAGCGCTGTCGCCTCGATTAGCGATCAGGATTTTTTTGAACATGGTGGCTCGGCTCAATCGCCCCGCACGCTGCGCGTGCTGAGCATTTTGGCTGCGGTCGACTTCGCTGGCGCGAAGCCGGCCTGCGCCGC
>CALQBT020000329.1 GCA_943328885.2 Bordetella parapertussis
CCGGGCACCACCTCGTGGACGATCTCGGTGCGCGGCGGCAGGTCGTCGAGCACCTCGGTCTTGGTGCGGCGCAGCAGGAAAGGTGCGACCAGCCGGCGCAGCCGGCGCCCGGCCTGCGGATCGCCGTCGCGCTCGATCGGCGACGCGAATCGCTGGTTGAACTGCTCCATGCTGCCGAGCAGGCCGGGGTTGGCAAAACCCATGATCGACCACAGCTCGCTCAAGCGGTTCTCGATCGGCGTGCCGGTCAGTGCGAGCTTGAAATCGGCCTGCAGCGCCAGCGCGGCGCGGGCGCGCCGGGTGCTGGCGTTCTTGATCGCCTGGGCTTCGTCAAGCACCGCGCTGTGCCAGACCCGGCTGCTCAGGATGTCGCCGTCTATCTGCAGCAGGCCGTAGCTGCACACCAGCACCTGGCCCGGTCCCAATGCGGCGACTTGTTTGCGCCGGGCGGCCTGGCGCGCGCTGTCCTGGGGTGCGGCGGTGGCGTCTGTGGCGTCAACGGATTCGCCGCCGGTCTCTTCGTCCGGGCCTGACACGGTGTCACCGTACATCTCGACTTGCAGGCCGGGTGCGAATCGCAGCGACTCTGCGAGCCAGTTGCCGCAGACCGAGGTCGGCGCCACCACCAGCGCAGGGCCACCTGGCGCGCGCGCGACCAGCAGTCCCAGGGTCTGCAGCGTCTTGCCCAGGCCCATGTCGTCGGCCAGCACCGCACCAAAACCGCTGGCGGCCAGGCGCATCAGCCATTGCCAGCCGATGGTCTGGTAGTCGCGCAACTCGGCCTGCAGCCCAGCCGGCAGCTCGAAGACCAGCGCCTGAGCCGCGTCCCAGGCCTGGCTGCGCCGACGCCAAGCGGCGTCACCGTTGAGCAGCGGCATATCGGCCTGTCCGCCCCAGGTCAGCGCTGCAATCTGTGACATGCGCTGGGTCTTGCCCTGGTTGTGCACCACCGAGCGCAGGTCGGCCAGCTGCTGGCGCAGCGTCTCGGTCAGTGCCAGAAAGCCGCCGTTGCCCAGCGCGACATAGCGGTTTTTGCCCTGGCCCAGCAGTTCGAGCAGTTGGCGCAGGCGCAGCACTTCGCCGTCGTCGATCGCCAGCTCGCCGTCGATCTCGAGCCAGTCGCCACGGCTGTTGACGCTGAGCTTGAGCTGGGATGCGGTCACGGTCTTGACCCGCAGCGACTTGCCCTTGGGCCATTCGCTGACGATGCCGGGTTCTAGCGAGGCCAGCGCTTCGACCACCGCCAGCGCCTGGTCGGGCTGGTCGAGCGACCAGGCATGGTCGCCGTCGTCCAGCCAATCGACCTTGTCGGTCAGCGCCTGCTGTTGGGCGCGCTCGGCCGCGAGGTCGCGCCGGGTCGACAGGGTCAGGCCCTGGTGCACGGTGGTCACACGTTCGCGACCCAGTCCCGGGCTCAGGCGAGGCCCGAAGTCGCCGAAGGGCGCGGCCACCAGCCGCAGCGCCAGGCCATCGCCCTGGGGGGTGAGCTCGGCGCGCAGTGTCGCGCTGGCGGGGACCTCGTGGCCGGTGTCGGCGTCGCTGGCGAGTTGGAAGTGGCTGCCGAGCACGCGCAGCGCGGCGTCCATCTCGTCGCGCGCGGCCACCGGCACTTGCCAGCCTTGGCTGACGAGCTCGGCCACCCGCTGCTGGGCCGGTGTGATGCGCAGCAGCCGCGCACGATCGGGGCCGTCGCGCAGCAACAGCACCGCAGGCCCGCTGGGTTCGACCACGTGACGGCCTCCCAGGCCGAGCAGCCAGCTGCTGTCGCCGTCGTCATCCAGATCGTCGTCGAAGTCCTCGTCATCGGTCTGGTCGATGTCGTCGGGCCGGATCGGATCGACGACCCGGAACTGCAGGAACTCGCCGCGCGTCAGCACCTCGATCACCGGCAGGCCTTCGCTGACCTCGATCAACTGCAGCGGTGCATCGGACCAGGCGACGGCCGGATGACGTACCAAGGCCTGCACGGCTTGCACCCTGTCGATCACCAGCCGGTTGCCGAAGGGCAGCTTCTTGATCGCTCGCAGCACTGCCGCGTCGTGTGCCGGCAAGCCGACCCGTTTGGTCAGGTTGATCAGCGAAGCCGGCTTGGGCTTGCCCAGTCCGCGTGTGCCGGCTTTTTGCTCCAAGGGCTCGATCTTGCGCACCCGACCCAGCGCGTCGGTCTGCACGGTCCAGATCAGCCGATCGGCCACAGCGCCAGGCGCTGCCGCGCCGGTGCCCAGCGCGACGATCGCATTGAGCGCTTCGCGCCAGCGGTCGGCCGGTGGACCGATGGGGAAGGGCTGTGCCGCGTCGGCCGGCGTGGGTGTCTGGCCCAGCAGCAGCGCGCTGCAGCGGCGCGTCACCATCGCCAGCCAGGCCTGGCCGCTGGTCTCGAAGCGGCCAGCCAGCGCCGCACCGTGGGCTGCAAGCCCTGCGGACTGTGCCGGCTTGTGACCCAGCCAAGCCGCCAGCAGCAGGTGGCTGAGCTGACACAGACCACTCATGCTGCTGATCGGCGCGAGCAAGAAGCTGCGCGGGTTGCGCGGCGCATCGCCCAGGCGCTGGTCTATCGCCTCTTGCCAGATGCCCCAAAACGTGTAGGGATCGGCGTCGCGCCTGCCGGCCTCGGCAGCGGCAAACTTGCGGGCCCGGGTCCACTTCGCCGGGTCGGACTGGGCAATCAGCGCCAGCAGGTAGAGCCAGCCACTGGGCGCGCCAAACAGCTGTTTGCGCTTGCCGAGCAGGGTCGACTGCTCTTTCCAGGCCAGATCGAAAGCCAGCGCGCCTTCGGCGTAGCGCCCGGCGGTGATCTCGGCCGCAGCGCGCAGCGCCTGGGCCTCGGGATGGTCCAGGCCCAGCAGCACGCGGCGCGCTTCGTCGCGTTGGCCGTCCAGCACCAGCCGCTCGCCCAGCCGCAGCCGCGGCAGCTCTTGCAAAGCCTCTGGACTGGGCCGGGTCTGGTCTTGCAGCCAGTGCCATAGCGGCGCGGGAACCGCTTCGCTGTCGCGGTTCGCGAGCGCGAGCAGATTCACCAGCAGGTGGTAGCGCAGGTCCGGGACAATGCGCTCCCACAGCACCGGGTCGAAGGGCTGCAACAGCGCTGCCGCCAGCGTGCTGGATTGGATCGGTGTGCCGCTGTTGCACAGGCTGCACAGGCGGTCGAAAGCCGGTGGTGTGTTGCCGGCGTAGATCACCACCCGCAGCGCGCCGACCATCGCTTCTTCGCCGAACAACTCCAGGTGCCAGGTGTTGTCGAAGCGAAACAGCCTGCACCAAGCCGCCCACCAGCGCGCTCGCTCCTCGGGGTGTTGCACGAGCGCGCTGAACCTGGTCCAGGACAGGCCGGGCTCGGCCCACCACTGGCCCTGCGCGCTGCTCAGCACCAGTCCGGCCTTGAGCAACTCACCCAGCTGCTTGCGCAATTCGACGCTGTGGAACCTGCCGCCTGCATAGGTCCGCTGCTCGCCCAGCAGCTCGGCCAGGCGGTTGATGTTGATCGGCGCCTGCATGAAGCACAGCGCGTCTAAGATGGTCTGCAAGTCGGGCGCGATGGCGCGGCTGATCCTGGGGATGGGCGGGACGGGCGAAGGCATGGCGGGCTGGGTTCTGAGCAGTCTGGTGGACGAGTGTAGAAGCCGCAGCGGTGGCCCTGCCGCAGCGCGGCCAACCAGCTCGGCTTGCCCGCGAATCGGTTCGCGCCGGATGGCGCGACAATCCGGGCCAAAATCTGACACGCCGCTGCGAGCGGCAACCCGGCGAACGACCCAAGAGAAGGCCCTATGACCGCACGCACGCTCTACGACAAGCTCTGGGACGACCATGTCGTCCGCACCGAGGACGATGGCACCGCCACGCTCTACATCGACCGCCACCTGGTGCACGAGGTGACCAGCCCGCAAGCCTACGAGGGCTTGCGTCTTGCCG
>CALQBT020000330.1 GCA_943328885.2 Bordetella parapertussis
CGGCCTCGACCAGATCGAGGTAGGCGCCGACCGCAGGCGCCCCATTGGCGAAGTCGTAGTTGTCCACCACCGCGGCCTGCAAGCGCTCGAAGAACAGCAGCGACTCGTACATCTCGATCTTGTTCGGGTTGACCGCGATCACGATGTGCCGGGTGTCGAAGTACTCCAAGCAGTACTCGTTCATGAACTTCATCAACGGGAACAGGATCTTGCCGCCGGTCTTGCGAAAGGCCGGCGCGATCGCCAGTGCCGAGATCTCGGCAATCTTGCCCGGACGTGCGCGCAGGTGTCCGATGTCGAAGGCCGACTGCAGCGGAAAGCCGAACACACCTTCGCGGATCATCGAGATCGTTCCCACCACCTGACCGTCCCATTTGGCGCACAAGGTGGTGGTGGTCGGCAGCGTCTGGTAGATCGTCACACGCATGCCCGAAGGGTCGGGCGCCATGAAACCGGCGCCGACATAAGCGTCGTGCAGGATCCTGAAACAGGCCTCCAACTCGTCCTGGGTGTCGGCGATCTTGAGCACCAGGCGCGCATCCGGGCTCGGGTCGCAATCGACCAGCTCGCGGTAGGCCGCAAAGCGCAGCCGGCGCGGCAGCAGCGCCAGGACCGCGCGGATGGCCTGATGGCCGAGCTTGAGAAGTACTGAACCCAGAGAACGTTTCATCGGCGGCAGGTCGGAGCTTGAGGCCGGGCGCCACACACCGCGACGCCCTGCGATCAAGATCGGCAAGCTGCCGCGCCGATCAAGCCCTTTGAGCAACCGATTTGGTAAGCAGTTGTCGCCAGGCGCTCGCCCGGCCCCAGGCCGCTCAGCCGGCCCAGGTCAGCGTCGGCCGCGCGATCGGCCGAACGCTCTCGTAAGCCCGGCAGGCCTGCAGCACCAGCGCGTCGCCGAACATCGGGCCCACCAGTTGCAGGCCGATCGGCAGACCGTCGCGGGTCAGGCCGCAGGGGATGGTCGCCGCCGGTTGTTGGCTGAGGTTGAAGGGGTAGGAGAACGGTGTCCAGCCCAGCATGCTGACCGGGTCGATCTTGCCGTGGCCAGCCGGCAGCGCTGGAAAGGCCGGCACCGCCACCGTCGGCGTGGCGATCAGGTCATAGCCCTGCATGAACTGGCGCAGATGCGAGCCAAGCGCGCCGCGGCGCAGGTTGAGCTGCTGGATCTGCAAGGCGCTGAACTGCTTGCCGAGTTCGGCCTCGGCGATGAAGTCAGGGTCGCACAGCGCTTGCTGCGCCGGCGTCATGGCGCTCCAGACCGTCAGCGCGCCCACAAACCACAGCCCGGTGCAGATATCGAGTGGGTCCTCGATGCCCGGGTCCACCGCCTCGACGATCGCGCCCAGCGATTCGAGCTCGGTCACCGCTTGCGCCACCGCCGCCGCCACCTCGGGGTGCACGTTCTTCGCATAACCCAGTGTCGGCGAGTAGGCAATGCGCAAGCCGCGAACACCGTCGTTGAGCCCGACCCGGTGGTCGCGGCCATCGGGCGGCAGCGAGGTCCAGTCGCGCGCATCGGGCTGGCTCAGCACGTTCATCATCAGCGCGGCATCGGACACGCTCATCGTGTGCGGGCCGAGGTGGGCGACGCTGCCGAACGGCGACAGCGGGTAAGCCGGCACCCGGCCGAAACTGGGTTTGAGGCCGAAATTGCCGCAGAACGCGGCCGGGATGCGCACCGAGCCAGCCCCGTCGGTGCCCACGCTCAGCGGACCCAGGCCAGCCGCCACCGCGGCGGCTGTGCCGCCCGACGAGCCTCCCGGGCTGCGGCTCAAATCCCAGGGGTTGCGGGTGATGCCGGTGAGCGGCGAATTGGTCTCGCCCTTGCAGCCGAACTCGGGGGTCGCAGTCTTGCCCAGCAGCACCGCGCCGGCCTCGCGCAGCCTGGCGGTCACGGGCGCGTCGACCTCCCAGGGCTGGGCCGGGTCGACAGTGCGCGAGCCGCGCAGCGTGGGCCAGCCACGCGTGAGGATCAAGTCCTTGATCGAAGCCGGCACGCCGTCGAGCGGGCCGATGGGCGCGCCGCGCTGCCAGCGCGCTTGACTTTCAGTGGCCGAGCGCAGCGCCGATTCAGCGTCGACCAGGCAGAAGGCCTTGAGCTGCGGGTTGAGCCGGTCGATGCGCGCCAACACCTCGCGGGTGGCCTCGAGCGGCGACGCGGCCTTGGCGCGGTACAGCGCGAGCAGCTCGGTGGCCGTGCATTCTGAGAGTTGTGATACTTGGCTCATGTTGGCGCTCCAGGGCAGATCCAGACAGGGGGTGTGGCGGCCATCTTAGCCAAAGCGCTCAGGGCTTGAAGTCTCCGGCCCACACCATCACCCAGCGCGACGGGTCGATGTAGGCACGCAGCGCGGCGTTGACCTGCTCCAGTCTGAGCGCGGCGATCAAGTCGTCGTTCTGTTGCTGCAGCGCGTAACTGCGCTGCAGGTAGAGGTTGGCAGACAGCGTGCCCGCCACCGTCGCGTCTTGCGCCCGGCTCAGCCGGCGCTGGTTGAGCAAGCCGTTGCGCCCAGCGTCGAGTTCGGCCTGGGTGAAACCGTCTTGAAGCGCGCGCGCGACTTCTTGCCTCAGCGCGGCCTCGACCTTGGGTTGGTTCTGCGGCGCGCAGATCGCCGAGGCCCGCCAGGTCGAGTTGAGCTCGAAGCTGCTCCACGCCAGACCCGCGCGCACGTCGTAGCTCAAGCCCTCTTTTTCGCGGATGCGCGTCCACAGCCGCGACATCGCGTCGCCGCCCAACAAATGGTTGGCCACCAGCAGCGCCGGAAAGTCGGCGTGGCGGTCGTTGATCGCCACCGACTGCGACAGCAACATGTTGGCGTTGGGCTTGTCAGGGGTGGCGAGCAACTGGCGCAACGGCGGCACCGCCAGCAAGGGCTGGGGCACCCGCACGAAGGCCGCCGGGCCTTCGGCTGGCGCACGCCAATCGCCGAGGGCGGTAGCCAGCGCGCTGCGCACGGCCGCGACATCCATGTCGCCGACCGCGCTGAACTCGCCTGTCGCCGCGCTGACAAAGCGTCGGTGCGCCGCACGCACCGCATCGATCGTCAAGGCCTGCACGTCCTGCACCATCTCGTCAAAGGTGGCGGCATAGCGCAGGTCACCGCGCTGATAGGGGTTGCCGTGACGCTCGAGCGCATTGCCGGCCACCGCGCCGGGTTCGCTGCGCTGCGCGGCGATCGCTGCCAGCGACTGCTGGCGACGCTCTTCGAGCGCGTCGGGCGCCAGGGCCGGATCGCGCAGCAATCGGCCGACCAGCAAGACCACCGCGGGCAGGTGCTCGCGCACCGTCGTGATGCCCACAGCCAGGGTCTGGCCCGAGGCCGAGAAACCGACCTCGGCACGCAGCTTGTCGAACGCATCTTCGATCTGCACGCGGCTCAGACCCGCGCCCCCCTTGTCGATCAATCCGCCTATCGCCGAGACCGCCATCGCCTGGCCGCGCAGGCTCGCCTCGTCGCCAAAACGCAATGTCAGCCGAGCTTGCACCGTGTTGCCGCGCGTGCCCTTGGGCAGCAGCGCGACTTTCAGCCCGCCGGGCAGGCTGCCAATCTGGCTGCGCGCGTCCAGGTTGGCCGGGGTGGCGTCGAAACTTTCGGCCTGCGCCACCGCGCTGTCGCCGCGGTAACCCTGCACCATCGTCGTCACATCGACCAGCACCGGTGCCGGCGCGCGCTGCGGTTCCTCGGTCGGCAGGTAACTGCCCAACGTGCGGTTGTCGGCTTTCAGGTAAGCCTGCGCGACGCGCTGCACATCGGCCAGCGTGAGCTTGCGCATCCGGTCGCGGTGCAGGAAGTAAAGCCGCCAGTCGCCGTTGCCAATCGCCTCGGACAGCGCCACGCCCACGGTCTCGGGGTTGGAAAAACCCTGGTCCCAGTCGTTGAGCCACTGGATCCGGAC
>CALQBT020000331.1 GCA_943328885.2 Bordetella parapertussis
CCGCTGCGCTCACGTTCACGTTCAGCGAGGACCCGGGGGCGAGCTTCGCCTGGGACGGTCTGCAAGGCAATGTGGTGGTCAACGGCGGCACGCTCGGACCCATCAGCGGCAGCGGACTGACCCGCAGCGCCAGCTTCACGCCTAGCGCCGGCCAGGCCTCGGCACAGGCCAGCATCACGGTGGCCGACGCGAGCTACAGCGACGCTGCCGGCAACCCCGGCACTGCCGCTGCCACGCCGTTGATCAACATCGACACCGTGGCGCCCACGGTGTCCCTGACCAACGCTGCGAGCGCGCTGCGCATCGGGCAGACCGCGGCGATCACCTTCAGCTTCAGCGAAGACCCCGGCAGCAGCCTGGCCTGGGACGCCAGCACCCAGACCGGCGACCTCGTCGTCACGGGCGGCACCTTGGGCGCGGTCAGCGCCAGCGGACTGACCCGCACGGCCACCTTCACGCCGACGGCCGGCCTGGCCGGCCCGGCCAGCATCACGGTGACCGGCGCAAGCTACCAGGACAGCTTCGGCAATGCCGGCAGCGCCGGCGTCTCGCCGACGATCGCGATCGACACGCTCGCGCCCACGCTGACGATCACCAGCGGCGTCACAGCGGTCAAGAGCGGCGACACCGCCGCGCTGCGCTTTCGATTCAGCGAAGCCCCGGGCGCGAGCTTTGCGCTCGGCGACATCCACAGCACGAACGGCACGGTCAGCGCGCTGGCCGGCACTGCCGACCCACAGGTCTACACCGCCACCTTCACCCCGGACGCAGGCATCGCCTCGGGCAGCGCGATCATCACGGTCGACAGCGACAGCTACCTCGACCCGGCAGGCAACAGTGGGGGCGCCGGCGCCCCCTTGTCGATCGCGATCGACACGGTCGCGCCCACGGTGTCTATCAGTGCCAGCGTCGCCGCGGTCAAGAATGGTGGCACGGCCACGATCAGCTTCGTGTTCAGCGAAGACCCGGGTTCCAGCTTCGCCTGGGACGCCAGCCAGCAGACCGGGGCCATCACGGTCGCGGGCGGCACGCTGGGCGCGGTCAGCGCTAGCGGTTTGACCCGCAGCGCCACCTTCACCCCGACGCCAGGCTACAACGGCAATGCCAGCATCAGGGTGCAGACCGCCGGCTATACCGACGCCGCCGGCAACCCCGGCAGCGCCAGCAACACGAAGCTGATCGCGGTCGACGCGCTTGCGCCCACGCTGGCGATCACCAGCGATGTTGGCGCGCTCAAATCCGGCGAGACGGCAGCCATCACGTTCACGTTCAGCGAAGACCCGGTCAGCTTCTCGGTCGGCGATGTCGCGCTCGCGAACGGCACATTGAGCGCAATCACCGCCACGGCCGACGCCAAGGTCTTCACGGCGATCTTCACCCCGGCAACCGGCCTGGCATCTGGCAATGCCAGCATCACGGTCGCCAGTGGTCGCTACACCGACACCGCCGGCAACGACGGCATCGCTGCGCCCACGCCGCTGATCACGATCGACACGCTCGCGCCCACGGTGGCGATCACCAGCAGCAGCGCTGCACTGAAGTCCGGCCAGCAAGCGGAGATCACTTTCAGCTTCAGCGAAGATCCGGTCGGCTTCAGCTGGGATGCCCTTGCAAACACCGGCGACATCGTCGTCACCGGTGGCACGCTGGGCGCGATCAGCGGCACCGGCCCGATCCGCACGGCCACTTTCACGCCGACCGAAGGCCAAAACGCTGGCAGCGCCAGCATCACCGTCACGGGTGCCAGCTATGCCGATGCGGCGGGCAATCCCGGTGGCGCCGGCCTCACGCTGACGATCGCGATCGACACGCTGGCACCCACGCTGTCCATTACCAGTCCCACCAGCACGCTGAAGGCAGGCCAGACCGCAGCGATCACCTTCACCTACAGCGAAGTACCGGCCACCAGCCTTGTCAACGATGCCAGCAGCCTGCTGGTGACCGGTGGTACTTTGGATCAGATCTCGGCAACCGCTGATGCCAAGGTCTTCACCGCCACCTTCACGCCGGCCGCTGGCCTGGCCTCAGGCTCGGCCGGCATTAGCGCGGCCGGCGCCAGCTACACCGACGTCGCTGGCAATCCCGGTGCTGCCGCACCGACACTGGTGATCGCGATCGACACGGTCGCGCCGACGCTGGCGATCACCAGCAGCACCGCCGCGCTCAGATCCGGCCAGACCGCGACCATCACCTTCAGCTTCAGCGAAGACCCGGCCGGCAGCTTCACGTCGCTCGATGTCGTTGCCACCAACGGCGTGGTCAGCAAGCTGCTCGTCAGCGCTGACCCCAAGGTCTACACCGCCACCTTCAGCCCCGACAGCGGTCTTGCCTCGGGCAGCGCCAGTATCACCGTGGCCTCGGGCTTGTACACCGACGCGGCAGGCAACGACGGCGGGGCTGGCCTCACGCCGCTGATCAGCATCGACACCGTCGCCCCGACGATCACCAGCCTGGCGATCACCAGCGCCACCGGTGCGCTCAACAACACGCTCAACGCCGGCGATACCGTGACCCTCAGCGTCGCGATGAGCGAGGTCACCTTCGTCAGCGGCACACCCACGCTCGCGATCAACATCGGCGGCACGCCCGTGCTCGCGACTTATGTCTCGGGTTCTGGCACGCAGTCATTGGTCTTCAGCCACGTCGTCCAGCCGGGCGAGAACGACAGCGACGGCATCAGCATCGATGACAACAGTCTGGCGCTGGCTGGCGGCACGCTGCTTGACGCTGCGGGCAACGCCGCAACGCTGAGCCATGCGGCGGTCAATGCCAACGCCAGCTACCGGGTCGACACGGTCGCGCCTGCGGCGCCGGTGATCAATGCGGTCGCGACCGACAACATCATCAACGCCGCCGAGCAAACCACCAGCTTGAGCGGCACGGCCGAAGCCGGCGCCGTCGTCACGCTGAGCCTGGGTGGCAATACTCGACAAGTCACCGCAGGCAGCGACGGCAGTTGGCGCTATGCGCTGGTGGCCGCCGACATCAGCGCGATGGGCGAGGGCGACGAGACCATCAGCGCCACCGCCGCCGACGCGGCGGGCAACGTCGGCAGTGCCGGCAGCCTAGCCATCGCGGTCGACACCGTCGCGCCGATCCTCAGCGTCGCCGCGATCTCGGGCGGCACGCTGATCAAGACCGAGTACGACGCACTGGTCGCGTCCACCCCGGTGCCGCTGACGATCAGCGGCAGCAGCGCCGGCGTCGAAGACGGCCGCAATGTCACCGTCACGTTCAACGGCAAGACCTACACCGCACCGGTGGCGGGCAACGCCTGGAGCCTGGCGCTGCCAGCGGCTGACGCCAGGGCCTTGAACCACGGCGCGAGCTATACCGCGTTGGCCGCTGTCAGCGACCTGGCCGGCAACCCGGCCGTGCAAGCCAGCGCCAGCCTGGCGGTCGACATCGCCACCCCCGACACGCCGACGGTGAACCGGCTCGTCACCAACACCGTCCATCCGGTGCTCACCGGCAAGGCGCAGAAGACGGTAAACGGCACGACCTTCCAAAACCTGGAAAATGGCAACCAGCTCAGCGTCACCGTCAACAGCGTCGCCTACAGCCTGACCGTTAGCGACACCATCAGCCCCGCGGGCCTGAGCTATGACCAGACCACCAGCGCCTGGCAGCTCGATACCACCGGCCAGCCCGCGCTGACCACTGGCAGCTACGACGTCGCGGTCACCGTGACGGTCAACCTCGTGCCCAAGTCCGACATCAGCCTGGGCGAACTCAGCGTCAACACCGCCCCTGCGGTCGTGACGATCACCTCGGTCGCTGGCGACGACAAGGTCGTCGGCAACGAGGCGGTCGGTCAGGTGCTGGTCATCGGCACGACCACCAACGTCGAAGCGGGCCAGGTCGTCACCATCACCTTGCCCCCGAACAACGCAACACCC
>CALQBT020000332.1 GCA_943328885.2 Bordetella parapertussis
ACGCGACGCTGTTCTCGGTGATCTCGTTGTTCGACGCCGCTTACATGGCCTACAACGACTTCCTGCGCGACATCGAGCGTTTCTGGACATTGCGCTGGCTGCAGCAAAACGAGGTGACCGAACTCGACGCCGCGGTGCTCAAAGACGGCCTGGTGCGCGCCGACACACTGCCGCTGGTGTTCAAGGCGATGGGCTGCGAGCCCTTGCCGCGCAACACCCGCGTACGGGTGCGCATCACCGGCATGGACTTGCTCACGCTGGACCTGCACGCCAGCTTGCTGGCCCGGCTCGACGACATGTCGAGCCAGGGTGCCGCCGCCGTCGACGACAGTGCCGATGATGACGATGCCCAGGCCGCTGCACCGTTGGCGCTGGCCTTCGACCTCGGTGACGCCGAGACGCCGCCATCGCAGGACGCAGCGGCGCTCGCTGAGCCGGAACCGACCTGAGTCCGAGCATGGCCTGGCCAGCGCTGAGCAGGTTGGGCAGGCTAACGGGCTTGCAATGGGCGCTGGGACTGTCGCTGGCCGCGCACGCCTTGTTGCTCGGATTTCGCTGGATCGACCCGACAAGCTTCGACCGGGTGTTTCGCGACACCTCCTTGGATGTGATCCTGGTCAACGCCCGTTCGAACGAGCGGCCGGCCCAGGCCCAGGCCCTCGCACAGACAGCGCTGGCCGGCGGCGGTGATGAGGCGGCGGGCCGCGCCACCTCGCCACTCCCCAACTCAGCCCGGCCCGTGCTCGGCCAGTCCAGCGACGAGGCGCACCGACGGGTCGACCGCATGCAGCAACAGCAGCAACAACTGCTGGCACAGATCCGGCGCGAGATGGCGCTGCTGCCGCCGCCCGATCCCCAGCGCGATCAAGGCACGCCCGCCGAACGCGACCGGGAAGAGCGCCAACGCATACTGCTGAAGTTGCTGGCCGAAATCGAGAAGCGCATCAACGACGAAAATGCCAGGCCGCGCAAACGCTACATCAGCCCGGCCACCCGCGAAGCGGTGTACGCGCTGTACTACGACCGGCTGCGGCGTCGCATCGAGGAACGCGGCACCCGTGAATTCCCCGAGCACCAGGGCCGCAAGCTCTACGGCGAGCTGACCATGAACATCACGGTTGACGCGCAGGGGCGGGTACTGGGGGCCGAGGTGGTGCACGGGTCAGGCAACCCGATGCTCGACAGCCGGGCGCAGCAGATCGTTCGAGCGGCTTCGCCGTTCAGCGGCTTCAGTGCACCGATGCGCCGCCAGGCCGACCAGATTGTCGTCAGCTCGCGCTTTCGCTTCACCCGGGAAGACGGTCTGGAGACCACGCTCAGCGCCAACCCAGCGCTGAGACAATCCGGCCTACCATGAATCTCGAAGCCGCCACCTCACGCTGCGCCGACCCAGCGTCAGCCGACCGCTATGCGGTGCTAGGCCACCCGGTGGCGCACAGCCAGTCGCCCTTCATCCACGGCGAGTTCGCGCGCCAGACCGGCCAGGTCCTGCAATACGGTCGGATCGACTGCCCGTTGGACGGCTTCGAGGCGGCGCTGCGGCGCTTCATCGCCAGTGCCGACCCGGCGGCCGGCCTGGGGCCGGCGCGCGGCTGCAACATCACCGTGCCGTTCAAGTTCCAGGTCCTGCCGCTGGCGCGGATCGCCAGCGAGCGCGCCACGCTGGCCCAAGCAGCCAATGTGCTGTGCCTCGACGAGCAAGGCTGGACTGCCGACAACACCGACGGCATCGGCCTGGTGCGCGACATCGAGCAGCACGCCGGCGTCTCGCTGGCACAGCGGCGCGTGCTGTTGATCGGCGCCGGCGGTGCAGCCGCCGGTGTGCTAGGCCCACTGGTCACCGCGGGCTGCGCCAGCATCACGGTGGCCAACCGCACGCCGGCCAAGGCCTTCGCCCTGGTCGACCGCCATCAAGCCTGGGCCGAGCGCCACCGCACCAGGCTGCTGGCCAGCGGCCTGGCCGACTGTGGCGAGGCTTTCGACCTGGTGCTCAACAGCAGTGCCAGCAGCCTGGGCGGCGGCCCGGTCCCGGTGCACGCCCGGGTGCTCAAGCCCGGCGCGTTGGCCATCGATCTGATGTACGGCCCCACTGCCCAGCCCTTTCTGGACTGGGCCCGAGCGCACGGCGCGACCGGGCGCGACGGCCTGGGCATGTTGGTAGAGCAGGCGGCCGAGGCCTTTGCGCTGTGGCGCGGCGTGATGCCCGAAACAGCGCCGGTGCTGCGCGCGCTGCGCGAGCGGCTGGCCATGCCGGTCTGAGCACGAGGTGGCGACCCAACCGGGCAAGTCGGACTGGCGCCGCCACGCGCTGCGTCTGATGGCCTTGCTGCTGCTGTGCCTGGCGTCGCTGCAGCTGTATTTCGTCGGCCGCATCGCGCTGATGGCGGTGCTCGCGCCGCAGTCGACCAGCTTCCAGCGCAGCGAGGCCTGGCGCTTGGGGGTCGACAAACACCGGATCGCCTGGCACCAGGACTGGGTCGGCGACGCGCGCATCGCCGCCACCCTCAAGCGCGCCGTGATCGCCAGCGAGGACGCGGGTTTTGTCGACCACTCGGGCGTCGAATGGGACGCGCTGGAAAAAGCCTGGGAGAAGAACCAGCGCGCTGAGGCCGCCGTGGCCCATCGCAAGGCCCAGCTCGGCCAGCGCCAGGCGGCAACGCCCAAGCTCGAACCCAAGCTGGTCGGCGGCTCGACCATCAGCCAGCAACTGGCCAAGAACTTGTTTCTTTCGGGTGAGCGCACGGCGCTGCGCAAGGCCCAGGAGTTGGTGCTCACCATGACGCTGGAAGCGCTGTTGAGCAAGCGTCGGATCCTGGAGATTTACCTCAACAACGTCGAATGGGGCGAAGGCGTCTTTGGTGCCCAGGCTGCGGCGCGGCATTATTTCCACCTCGACGCGGCGCGCCTGGATGTGCTGTCGGCAGCCCGGCTGGCCGTGATGCTGCCAGCGCCCAAGCGCTTCGAGAAGAACCCTGACTCGGCCTATGTCAGCGGCCGCGCCGCGACGATTGCAGCACGCATGGGCAGCGTGACCCTGCCATGACCGGCCTCGACCGGCTGCAAGGCCTTCCTACAATGCCAGACTTATGGATCCGACCCTGAGTCATGAGATTGCGGCCACAGCGGCCAGGCTGGTGGTCGACGAAGGCATGGAATACGCCGGCGCCAAGCGCAAGGCCTTGCGATCGCTGGCTCGCCACGGCACTCGGCTCAGTACGCTGCCCAGCAACGAGCAGGTCGAAGACCAGGTGCGCGAGTACCTGGCCCTGTTCTGCGCCGACACCCAACCCGCCGAACTCGCCATCTTGCGGGCGCTGGCGCTGCAGTGGATGGACAGGCTGGCTGAGTTCCGCCCGCACCTGACCGGCGCGGTGTGGCGCGGCACAGCGACCCGGCTCTCAGCGATCCACCTCGACCTGTACTGCGACGATGCCAAGTCAGCCGAGATCGCGCTGATCAACCATGGCGTGGACTACGACGTCGGCAGCCGGCGCGACCCGCGCGGTCAGCCTGTCGACCTGTTGAGCATCGCCTCGCACAGCAAGTCGCTGGGTGAGACGGTGACGCTGTTCCTCAGCATCCTGGACCATGACGACCTGCGCGGCGCCCTCAAACCAGACGCCCGCGGCCGCAGTTGGCGCGGTGACGCCGGCGCGCTGCGCCGCTTGCTCGAACAAGAAGGTCAGCCATGAGCGACAAAACGCACCAAGGCAGGCTGAGCCGGCGCCAGTGGGTGGTCGGAGCGGGCGCTGCTGCATCCGGGGTTGGCCTGGGCTGGTGGCTGCGGCGGCCCGGCCCGCAAGACCCCGGGCCGGACGTCGACACCCTGGCCGCGCTGTGGGCACTGCGACTGAACAGACCCGAGGGCGGCGAGTTGGTGCTGGCCGAGTCGCGCG
>CALQBT020000333.1 GCA_943328885.2 Bordetella parapertussis
ACATCTCGACCAGCACATAACCCGGGAAAAACCGACGCTCAGTGACCGACTTCTTGCCGTTTTTGAGCTCGATCACTTCCTCGGTGGGCACCAGGATACGGCCGAACTTGTCGTGCATGCCGGCGCGCTCGATGCGTTCGCGAATGTTGCGCTCGACGGCTTTTTCCATGCCAGAGTAGGCGTGGACCACATACCATCGCAGCGGCAAGCCAGCGGCCACGGGCGCCTCGGGCACCACAGCAGTTTCAGGAATCAGTTCGCTCATTGCCTCTTCCTCTCAGCGCTTCCAGCCCAGAACCAGGTCATACAACACCCATTCCAGTGTCTTGTCGGTCAGGAACAGGAACAGCGCCATCACGATGCCAAACGCGAACACGTAGCCTGTCATCTGCAGCGCTTCCTTGCGCGCGGGCCAGACGACCTTGCGAGTTTCGCGGACCGAGTCGCGCCCGAAGGCAATCAGCTGCCGACCCGACTCCGAGGTGAAAAATGTCGCCACGGCGCCGACCAGCAGCAGCAGCAACGACAACACACGCAGCCACAGATCCTGTTTGCTCAACAGGTAGTACACGATCACGGCAGCCACGAGCAAGACCACGGCCACAGCCAGTTTGGCTTTGTCCGCGCCGGTAGAAATCGTCTCGACTTGAGTATTGGTGGCCATTTCTTTCGTTTCTCACGCCCGTTGCATCACGACCCAGAGAGCCGGCCTGCACCGGGTGCATCCAACAGCAGCAAAGCCCGCCCGGCTGTTGCCAGCCTGCGGGCCGGGCCTGGTCAGGCCTGATATCTGAAACGAAACTGTCGCCAGTCGCGCTCAGTGTGGTTCGTGCTTGGCAGGGGCAGAGGGAATCGAACCCCCAACCTTCGGTTTTGGAGACCGACGCTCTGCCAATTGAGCTATGCCCCTGCAGCTCGAACCCATGAAAACTCGATGCTTATTCGATGATCTTGGCCACAACACCGGCGCCGACTGTGCGCCCACCTTCACGGATGGCGAAGCGCAGGCCTTCCTCCATCGCGATCGGGTTGATCAGCTTCACGGTGATGCTGACGTTGTCGCCAGGCATCACCATTTCCTTGTCCTTGGGCAGTTCCACCGCGCCCGTCACGTCCGTGGTGCGGAAGTAAAACTGGGGACGGTAGTTGTTGAAGAACGGTGTGTGACGGCCGCCCTCTTCCTTGCTCAGCACATAGATCTCGGCCGTGAAGTGGGTGTGCGGCTTGACGCTGCCCGGCTTGCACAGCACTTGACCGCGCTGCACGTCTTCACGCTTGGTGCCGCGCAGCAAGATGCCCACGTTGTCGCCAGCCATGCCCTGGTCGAGCAGCTTGCGGAACATCTCAACGCCCGTGCAAGTCGTCTTTTGCGTGTTGGCAATGCCGACGATCTCAATTTCCTCGCCGACCTTGATGATGCCGCGCTCGATCCGGCCCGTCACCACCGTGCCACGACCCGAGATCGAGAAAACGTCCTCGACCGGCATCAAGAAAGCGCCGTCGATGGCACGCTCGGGCGTCGGGATGTAGCTGTCAAGCGCATCAGCCAGCTTCATGATGGCCTGCTCGCCCATCACACCGGTGTCGCCTTCGAGCGCGAGCTTGGCGCTGCCGTGCACGATCGGGGTGTCGTCACCCGGGAAATCATACTTGTCGAGCAGCTCGCGAACTTCCATCTCGACCAACTCGAGCAACTCGGCGTCGTCGACCATGTCGCACTTGTTCAGGAACACGATGATGTAAGGCACGCCAACCTGGCGCGCCAGCAAAATGTGCTCGCGAGTCTGGGGCATCGGGCCGTCGGCGGCCGAGCACACCAGGATCGCGCCGTCCATCTGCGCCGCACCCGTGATCATGTTCTTCACATAGTCGGCGTGCCCGGGGCAATCGACGTGGGCGTAATGGCGGTTCGCGGTCTCGTACTCGACGTGCGCGGTGTTGATCGTGATGCCGCGTGCTTTTTCTTCCGGTGCCGCATCGATCTGGTCGTAGGCCTTGAACTCACCGCCGAACTTCTGCGCCAGCACCTTGGTGATGGCCGCCGTCAGCGTGGTCTTGCCATGGTCGACGTGACCGATCGTGCCCACGTTGACGTGGGGCTTGGTGCGTTCAAATTTACTCTTTGCCATGTTGCGCGCTCCTCGCGATCAAACAGGAAATCACAATGAATAAAAGACCTGGTGCCCATGGCGCGGATCGAACGCGCGACCTCCCCCTTACCAAGGGGGTGCTCTACCACTGAGCCACATGGGCATCACCACAGCTTTGGGCAGGCCATCCTGCCCAAAGCTGTGGTGAAAGCCAAGATCAAGCAATACCGACAATCAACCCTGGAGCGGGAAGCGGGAATCGAACCCGCGTACTTAGCTTGGAAGGCTAATGTTCTACCATTGAACTACTCCCGCCTCGCCGACCCAGCGCCAAACCGCCGCACACAGAGTGAGACGGGCCGGCGATGGGACCCATAAAAATTTCGCTGTGGTGGAGGAGGGTGGATTCGAACCACCGTAGGCGTAAGCCAACAGATTTACAGTCTGCCCCCTTTAGCCACTCGGGCACCCCTCCGCAGCGAACAGCAGACTATAGCAGACTCCGCGAGGCCGGACAACAATCCAAGGGTTGACCCCGAGCCGTCCATCCTCAAGCAAATGTGGCTTTGCCACTTTGCTTGATCCCCACGGGGGGCGGCCGGCTTAGGCCGGCCTTGGGGCGCTCAGAGTGACCAGTCGATCGCCGGCGAGCCAAGCGCTGCCAGAAAATCTCGGACCTGGCTGAAATGGCCGCAAGCGACGAAGGGCAGCGGCGGCCGCCGAGCCGACAGCGGCGACGGATGGTTGGCCCGCAGCACCCGGTGGCGGCCCCTGCCTGCGGCCTCGATCAGACCGGCCTTGGCCTGGGCATGAGCACCCCACAGCCGGTAGACCTTGGCACCTGCATCGCTGGCAGTGGCCTCGATCAACGCATCGGTCAAGGCCTCCCAGCCGCGCCTGGCGTGGGCCGCCGGCCTGCCGTCTTCGACCGTCAGCACCGTGTTGAGCAGCAGCACACCTTGCCTTGCCCAGCCGCCCAGGTGTCCATGGGTCGGGCGCGCAAGTCCCAAGCTGCGAGAGATCTCGTCGAGGATGTTGCGCAGGCTGGGCGGCGGCTTGATGCCCAGAGGCACCGAGAAGGCCAGGCCCTCGGCCTGACCGGCGCCGTGGTACGGATCCTGACCCAGAATCACCACCCGCACCTGCGGCCGAGGCGTGAGCTCCAGCGCGCGCAGCAGTTGCGCCGGATAGATCAGCGCGCCTGCGGCCTGGCGCTCGGCGACAAAGCGCAGCAGACCCTGGCCCTGCGCCGTGGCCATCCAGTCGCGAACCAGCGGCGCCCAGCCGCCCGGCGCCCGGGCCAGCAGTCCGGCCAGTGGCTCGATCAATCGGTTGCCACTCCCGGTCGGCAACCAGGACGCCTGCGCGCTCAAGAAAACAGTGCCGCCAGCGCCATGCCCGGATCATCAGCCCGCATGAAAGCCTCGCCGACCAAGAAGGCATGGACCCCCGCAGCGCGCATGCGCAGCACGTCAGCGCGCCCGGCAATGCCCGATTCGGTGACGAGCAAGCGATCGGGCGGCACCCTGGGCAGCAGGTCCAGCGTGGTGTCGAGGCTGACCTCAAAGCTGCGCAGGTTGCGGTTGTTGATGCCCAGCAGCGGGGTCTTGAGCCGCAGCGCGCGGTCGAGCTCGTCGCCGTCATGGACCTCGACCAGCACGTCCAGCCCCAGCCCGATCGCGCAGGCCTCGAGTTCGGCCATCTGCACATCCGACAGGCAGGCCGCGATCAGCAGGAGGCAATCCGCGCCCATCGCTCGCGACTCGATCACCTGGTAGGGGTCGACG